>JAYRHO010000314.1:0-2352 GCA_041907245.1 Saccharospirillaceae bacterium | reverse complement strand
CTTTATTTTTTATTTGAATAAAAGTTTCTTGTAAAACCTCGGCATCGCGCGCGGCACGATGACGACCTTTTATGCCGCGTTCTTGCCAAATTTTTTCTTTGGTCGCATGCCAATTTTCCAATTCTTTTTCCGTTAAGAGCGCCGTTAACGTTTCCAAGCGAAAACGCTGCACTATGCCCGCTTCCTCAAAAATACGGCCAAGCCAAGAGCTGTCAAAACTCCAAGCGTCGGAATAGAGCACGCGATCGGCTAACACTCGATTTAATTCGTAGGCGACATCTTTCACAGCCAGGCCTTCTTTTTGCAGCAGCTCGCGCGACAGGCCGTGGATTTTTTCTGCATCCTCGCTCCAATGCGTCCAGCTTTGAGCAGGCTTAATTAAAAAGCTGTAAGACGTGCGATCAGGCAGTGCAAAGCCGACTTCAATCGGGTAACTACCTCGACCAAAACCCGAGGCTTCAATGTCAATAATGGCCGGAATTTGCACTGGCTTTCCTTAAAATTTTAATTGCGATTTTTAGGCGCGACGCGCATCACTTCTTCAACAGTCGTAATACCCGCCAAGACTTTATGCGCACCGCTTAAGCGCAGGCTGTGCATACCTTCTTTCATGGCTGCTTGGCGCAGTTTAGCTTGATCGGTCGTTTCGGTGATATGGTTTTCCAAATTTTCCGATAAGGGTAAAACTTCGTAAATGCCTACGCGCCCCATGTAGCCTGTGCCACGACATTCTAAACAGCCTTTGGCTTCATAAATAAAAGCCGGCGTTTTGACTAGCCAAGGCGCGGTGAGTTCTTTCCATGCTTGTTCGTTGGGTTGTTTTTTTTCTTTGCAATGCGGGCACAAAGTACGCACCAAACGCTGCGCCATCACACCGATTACGCTGGAGCGAATAAGATAGGGCGGCAAGCCCAATTCCATTAAACGCGTAAAAGCCGAAGGGGCGTCGTTGGTGTGCAAAGTAGAAAGCACCAAATGGCCAGTGAGTGCCGCTTGCACGGCAATTTCCGCCGTTTCTAAATCGCGCACCTCGCCAACCATAATAATATCGGGGTCTTGGCGTAACAGAGCGCGCACACCGCTGGCAAAAGTCAGCTCGATATTGTGCTGCACCTGCATTTGGTTAAAGCTCGATTCCACCATTTCGATGGGGTCTTCAATGGTAGATACGTTTACCTCAGGTGTTGCCAGCTGTTTGAGCGTGGAATACAGCGTGGTGGTTTTGCCCGAGCCTGTGGGCCCAGTCACAAAAATAATGCCGTGATTATTGCTGGTCATATCTTGCCAGCGACGATGGTCTTCTTTGCTAAAACCCAAATCCGAAAAACTGCGCACCAACACTTGCGGATCGAAAATACGCATCACTAATTTTTCACCAAAAGCGGTTGGCATGGTGGATAAACGCAGCTCCACTTCTTGGCCTGACGGCATTTTGGTTTTTAAGCGGCTGTCTTGCGGGCGACGTTTTTCGGCAATGTTCATGCGCCCAAGTGATTTAATGCGCGCAATCACCGCCAAGGCTACCGCCGCAGGAAAATCGTAAACATGATGCAGCACGCCATCGATACGAAAACGCACATGCCCCACTTCGCGGCGCGGCTCTAAATGAATATCGCTGGCGCGTTGATCAAAGGCGTACTGAAAAAGCCAATCGACGATATTCACTATGTGTTCGTCATTGGCATCGGGCGCTTTGGCTTTGCCCAGTTCCAGCATGGATTCTAAATTTTGCACGCCGCTGGCGCCTTTGTGCATTTGTTTGGCGCGGTTAACCGAAGTGGCGAGCTGATAAAATTCCACGCGATAACGCTCGATATCGCTCGGCGAAGCCAGCACCCGTTTTACTTGGCGACGGCTGACGTGTTCGACATCCGCCACCCAGCTTTTAATTTCAGGCTCGCTGCACGCCACCCATAATTCTTCGCGCGTGGCTTTAATCGCTAAAATTCGATGACGTTCGGCAAAAGCGTAAGACATGATTTCCGTCACCGCCGACACGTTCACGCTTAAAGGGTCGATAACCACCGATTCCATCTGATAACGCTGTGCCAGCCATTCCACCAAGCCATGTTCATTTAAAACCTTGCCTGTGCGCGCATCGGCAAAACCCTGCTTACCCAAAAACGCCAGCACAGGAGTTTTGGCATCACTGGCCTGAGGTCGAAGCCCTTGTGCCAGCGTTAAATCATCCCCTGCAAGCACGCCATCCTGACGTAATAAATCAACAACAAAAGCAAAGGTCAGTGAACGTTCTGCTGCCATAGCTATCCTTAAAAATTAAAGGTCGGCACTGAGTGCGACTAAATGTTCTTGCGCCCATTCTTGGTATTCTTCGGCGGCGCGCAAAGCCGT
>JAYRHO010000313.1:0-1823 GCA_041907245.1 Saccharospirillaceae bacterium | reverse complement strand
CGTTTGGCGTTTGGCGTTTGAATGCGGGCGGTTTGGGTGGTTGTCGAACCAACCCTATGCACCAAGGATGGTGCATGGGAGCCTACAGGGAAGTATTTACGGCGAGTTGGTGAGACAATCCCCAAACATCAGCCACAAGCATTCAAACACGAGGTATTACTCGCACGCCGCCGCGTAGGCGTCGGCATCCAGCAGGTCGTTCAGCTGTGATTTGTCTGCCAGTTCCAGTTTAAAGAACCAAGCTTTGCCGTAGGGGTCTTCGTTGGCCAGCTCGGGCGCATCGACCAGATCTTCGTTAATGGCAATCACTTTGCCGCTTAAGGGTGCGTAAATGTCGGAAGCGGCTTTGACCGATTCCACCACGGCTACTTCTTGGCCAAGGCTTACGATCATGCCCACTTCAGGCAGTTCAACAAAGACCACGTCGCCCAGCTGGGCTTGGGCGAAGTCGGTGATGCCAACGGTAACAGTGCCATCGGCTTCTTGACGGATCCACTCGTGTGAATCGACGTATTTTAAATCGGCGGGAATCTTGCTCATGTTTATCTCCTAGATGCTTAGCACCCAAGGCGGGCGCAAAGCGGTTTCATTATTAAAACTGTTTTTGGCCGTTGCGCACAAAGGGCAATTTAATCACTTTGACAGGCAGCAGTTTGCCGCGAATGTCCACCACGGCGCTGTCGCCTGTGGCCGCAGGCACACGGGCAATGGCAATGGAGTAATCCAGCGAGGGCGAGAAAGTGCCAGAGGTGATTTCCCCTTCACCCACGCCTGCAACGATAACTTTTTGGTGGGCGCGCATCACGCCTTTGCTTTCCAGTACCAAGCCTACCTGCTTCATGGCGACGCCCTGAGTCTTTTCAGCCTCCAGCGCTTCGCGGCCAATAAAGTGGCGCTCGGCAGGTTGCCATGCGATGGTCCAGCCCATGCCTGCACGCAGGGGCGAAACGCTTTCGTCCATTTCGTTGCCGTAGAGGTTCATGCCCGCTTCAAGGCGCAAGGTGTCGCGTGCGGCCAAGCCACAAGGGGCAACGCCTGCATCGAGCAGCGCTTGCCAAAAGGCGGGGGCGTCTTCTTCGGGCAGGATGACTTCCAAGCCTTCTTCACCGGTGTAGCCTGTGCGGGCGTAGAACCAGTTGGCTTTGGGCAGGCCTTGGAATACTTTCAAAGATTGAATGAGCTCGGCGGCGTCGCTGCGCAGAGCCTTTACGGCGTTGATGGCCTTAGGGCCTTGTACCGCGATGATGGCAAGCTCGGGGCGCTCGGTCAGGGTGACTTCAAAGCCCTTGGTTTGGGCGGTCATCCATTCGAGGCCTTTTTCGCGGGTGGCGCAGTTGGAAATCATGCGATACCAGCCGCCCATGTTGTAAACGATGACGTCGTCGATCACGCCGCCGCTTTGGTTGAGCATGCCGCTGTAAAGGGCTTTGCCGACTTCTTGCAGCTTGGCGACGTCGTTGGCCAGTAGCTTTTGCAAGTAAGCGGTGGCGTCGATGCCGCGCATGTCCACTATGGTCATGTGCGATACATCAAACATGCCTACAGCGGTGCGTACGGCGTGGTGTTCTTGAATTTGTGAGCCGTAGTGAATCGGCATGTCCCAGCCGCCAAAGTCGACAATTTTGCCATTGGCTTCGAGGTGTTTGGCGTAGAGAGCAGTTTGTTTGCCCATGCTAAGTCCTGCTGTTGTTATCGTAATAAAGGCTTATTGCGCTTTTGTATCAGGAGGGCGCAAAAGGGCGGGCAGTATAACGATTTGCTAAAAAATACGCACCTATCTGGATGGGATAATTTGGGACGTTTGTTCTAAAAGCTATTGAGCT
>JAYRHO010000312.1:0-1995 GCA_041907245.1 Saccharospirillaceae bacterium | reverse complement strand
TGGCGCAAACGTCCAGCACCGCGCAGCGCTTTCCTGAACTCTTTGCCGCGCGTAGCCAAGAAGAGGCGCTGCTTAAGCCTGATCACATCGCCGAAAATTATTGGCATCTGCATAAGCAACCCCGTGATGCCTGGACTTTTGAGCTGGATTTACGCCCTTATGCTGAAGAATGGTAGGCGCGGCTAGCGCTTGGGTAAGTAGGCCTGAGTGGTAATCAGCCGCTCATTGGCCAAGAGTAAACCCTTGGTGTAATACAGCTCGGTTTCAAGCATGCCGTCTTTATGGTGCAACCAGCCCTGATCGACAAAATCCTGCATCAGCTCGCCCTGCTCGCCATTAAGTAGGCTGGGGCTAAACTGCAAAGCCAGTTTGATATCCAGCTTAAAAGGCCAATTTTTCTCGAAGTCTTTGAAGGCCGTGGGGCTTAAATCAAATCGACCGTGCGCTTTAATCTCCGTACTAAGACTAAGAGGATCTGCGGATAAATCTTCATAGTTAAGACGGCTTTGCGCGCGCTCGATCACCAAACTGCCGCCTTGCGCCAAAGCACGCTGGACCGAGCGCCAGTTGCTCTTGAGCTTGCGCCAACTGGCCGTAGAGTTTAGATAAAAAGCCAAATTCGTCTCCTCTAAACCCAGCGTAACGCTGGGCTCTTGATAACGTAAATCCGCAAATTGCACTTGGTTGTAGGAATGAAAGCTTTGCCCTTCTTGCTGATTCAGCTGCTGCCAGTGCAGGTCGTGAAGCACTAAGCTTGCCTCAAACTGACGCGCTTGCAGCTGAGCGATACGCACTCTTAGCCGCTCAAGCTGCACCAGTCCCTCTTGCTGAAAGCCCGAAAGGCTCAAGGATATTTCCTTGGCACCAAGGCTTTGCCCCAGCTGTTCGATTTGGCCCAAAGCACTACTAAAGGCCATTTGCCAAGCAAAGGGAGGCTGTAGCTGCATCTGCCCAGATAGCTGCACAGGCTGCAAATTCACAGGAGTTTCAGCCTTAAGAAGCGTTTTCAACTCATTGTTTTTAAATGAAAAAACCAAGTCTTGACTGAGCGTATTAACGCGCCAGCGCCCTTGCGCACTCAAGGCAGGCTGCAAGTGCGAGAGGGCAGCCTGCGCCTGGATGTTTAGCTCTGCTTGGGCAAAGGTTGGGTAAAAATGCACATCTTGCTCGATAACAAACCACAGCTCGCCTTTTTTATGGCGAATTTCGCAGCGCTCTTGCAGGCTAAGGTTTGACCAATTTATCCCTTGCTCACAGAGTAAATGCAGCTTTTGCGTAGCCAAAAGCGCATTGAGCGCACGCAAAGCAGGCGCACGCAGCTGTTGATATTTAAAGGTGTGCAAAGCCACAGGCAATAGCAGCAGAAGCAGCACAACCAAAATGCCAAGGGCGAGTCTTTTTTTCATTGCCACCAATACGAAAGCCTTGTGCGCATGGGATTTTAACCGCGCTTGCTGTACACTGCGCGGCTGCTTTTTTAGCCTGCATTTTGCGGTGCGGCTTATCTTTTTTAAAGGTGTTGTTATGTATTTGGTAGGTCAACGTTGGTTAAGTGAAGCCGAAACGGATTTGGGTTTGGGCATGGTTCAGGAAGTGAGTTTTCGAGCGGTCACCCTGTACTTTCCTGCGGTTGACGATACGCGCAGCTATTCTAGCCAAAACGCGCCTTTAACGCGGGTCATTTTTAAGGTCGGCGACACCCTGCCCTTGGCCGATGGCAGCACCCTGCATGTTACGGAGGTCAAAGAAGCCAACGGCATCGTGTTTTATTTTGATAACTCACGCTCGGTTTCTGAAATCCAATTAAGCGGCCACATTCAGCTTAACCAACCCTCAGACCGCCTATTTTCAGGCCAGATCGACAACAACAACCTGTTTGAGCTGCGCCAATTTGCCCTCAAGCAGCAAAGCACGCTGCGCAGCCGCCCTTTTTATGGCCTGCTTGGTGCGCGCACCAGCTTGCTGCCACACCAATTGCACATTGCCAGCCAAGTC
>JAYRHO010000311.1:0-3582 GCA_041907245.1 Saccharospirillaceae bacterium | reverse complement strand
AGAGGGTTGTCAGTTTCAAAACTGGGGCACCGATTTAACCAATATGAACTCGGCTATTTTTGTCGAGCGCAGCGCCGAGCACGCAAAAATACAAAACAACCGCACGCAAGGGCAAAGCTTTGGTATCTGGGTCGATGCCACACGCGGCATTCAAATTTTAAATAATAAAATTCAAGGTGATGACCTTGTGCGCACGCAAGATCGCGGCAACGGCATTCATCTTTATGCGGTATTAAATGGTGTGATTTCAGGTAATGAGCTGTGGCATGTGCGCGACGGCCTTTATATCGAAGCCTCAAACGATAATTTAATCGAAAATAATTATCTGCACGATATGCGCTACGGCGTGCACTATATGTTTTCGCATCGCAATAAATTGCTCAACAACCTCACCGAACGCACGCGCACAGGTTACACCCTGATGCAAAGCCGCCAGCTGTATGTGGAAAATAATCGTTCACGCTTTGATCAAAACTACGGCATTTTGATGAATTACATTACCTATTCCACCATTAAAAATAACCAAGTGACCGATGTGCAAGCAGGCCAAGGCGACGGTGTTCATATTCAAGGTGGCGAAGGTAAGGGCATTTTTATTTATAATTCGCTCTTTAATACCATTACAGGCAACAGCTTTAAAAACAGCGCGTTGGGCATTCATCTGACCGCTGGCTCGGAAGACAATAAAATCTACGACAATGCTTTTATCAATAATCAAACTCAGGTGAAATACGTTGCCGTGCGCTACCAAGAATGGTCGGTCGAGGGTCGTGGTAATTATTGGAGCGATTATTTAGGCTGGGACAGAAACAACGACGGCATTGGCGATATTCCGTACGAACCCAACGATAACGTCGATAAATTATTGTGGAACTACCCGCAGGTGCGTTTGCTGATGAACAGCCCTGCTATTGAATTGTTACGCTGGGTGCAGCGTGCCTTTCCTGTAGTGAAATACCCAGGTGTGCAAGACAGTCATCCGTTGATGGAAAAGCCGCATGGCGCTTAGCTCGATAACTAAAAAGGTAAATCATGTTCGCAGTTGAATTACAAAAAGTGCAGCAGCAGTACGGCAAATTAACTGTGCTGGAAGACATTAGCTGGCAGCTTAATGAAGGCGAAGTATTGGGTTTGTTTGGCCATAATGGCGCAGGCAAAACCACCACAGTGCGATTGATTTTGGGCTTAATTCAGGCTTCAGGTGGGCAGGTAAAGGTTTTGGGTGGCAGCGCCAAGCAGCCTGCTGTGCGCCAGCAAATTGGTTTCTTGCCTGAAAACGTGATGTTTTACCCGCAATTAACTGGGCTGGAAACCTTGCAGCATTTTGCGCGCTTAAAAAATGCCACGAGCGCACAAGTAAAAACTTTGCTGGAGCAGGTGGGTTTAAGTGCTGCGGCCACTCAAAAAGTAAAAACCTATTCCAAAGGCATGCGTCAGCGTTTGGGTTTGGCGCAAGCGCTGCTTGGGCATCCCAAATTATTGATTTTGGATGAGCCCACAGTCGGGCTTGACCCGATCGCCACCGCGCAGCTGTATCAGCTGATTAATGAATTAAAAGATAAAGGCACCAGTGTGATTATTTGTTCGCACGTTTTGCCAGGCGTCGAGCCTTATATTGATAAAGCCATCATCATGGCGCGCGGTAAAATTGAAGCCTCGGGTAATTTGTACGAGCTGCGCGAAAGCGCACAACTGCCTGTCAAAATGCGCGTGTCGGGTTTGACTGCGCCCTTTGCGCATGAAGCCCTAATACAGAGCGACACCTTGGTGAATGGCTGGCAATCTTTTACTTTGCCTGCCTCCCAAAAAATGGCGGTGCTGCAAGCCTTACTGGCACAACCCCCCAAAGACATTGAAATACAGCCGCCCTCGCTGGAGGATTTGTATTGTTTTTATATGCACAAAGCCGGTGCGGTGGGTGCAGCAGGAGTGCAGTTATGAGACAGGCATGGAATATCGCGCGTAAAGAGTTTAGCGACGGTTTGCGCAATCGTTGGATGCTGTTTATTACGCTGTTGTTTGCGCTTCTGGCGGTGGGGATTTCTTGGTTTGGTGCGGCGGCGTCGGGGCAGGTGGGTTTTACTAATTTGCCCGCAACCATTGCCAGCTTATCCAGCCTTGCCACCTTTTTAATGCCCTTAATTGCGCTGCTTTTGGCTTACGACGCCATTGTCGGTGAAGACGAAGGCGGCACCTTAATGCTGCTGCTTACTTATCCGCTTACGCGCCGCGATATTTTATGGGGAAAATTCCTAGGCCACAGCGCCATTTTAGGTTTGGCGACCTTGGTAGGCTTTGGTGGTGCAGCCTTGTCCATTGCGCTGAGCGTGCAGGATATTAACCTTGGCGAATTATTTTTGGCTTTTGTGCGCTTTATTTTTTCTTCGGTGTTGCTGGGTATGGTGTTTTTGGCTTTTGCTTATTGGCTCTCCAGCAAAGCCTTAGAAAAATCCACCGCCGCAGGCTTGGCGTTGGCGCTGTGGTTTGTGATGGTGCTGGTCTTTGATTTGCTGCTCTTGGCGGTCTTGGTATTGAGCCAAGGCCATGTTAGCCCCGAGGCGCTGCCTTGGCTGTTGCTGTTAAACCCCACGGATATTTATCGCCTGATCAATCTTGCGGGTTTTGAAAGTGGCGGGCAGGGCATGGGCGTGATGGCCATGGCTGGGGATTTGCCCTTAGGCAGTTGGCTGCTCTGGCTGTGCTTGGCGGCGTGGATGCTGTTGGTGCTGTCGCTGGCGCAATTGAGTTTTAATAAACGCGTATCTTAGAAGGAGCGGTAGAATGAAAAAATTACTGTTGCTGTGTTTTTCGGTATTTTTTTTGGTTGCCTGTAGCCAAGAAAAGACGGAAGTGAAACTCGACCCCGTTGCCTTTCACAGTGGCGACGAATGCCATGTGTGCGGCATGGTCATTAACGAATGGACGGGGCCAAAAGGCGAAGCCATAGACGGCAAAAATGGTGAGGTAAAAAAATTCTGTTCCACCGTCGATATGTTCACTTGGTATTTGCAGCCTGAAAATAAACAATTTAAAGGCGCTATCTATGTACACGACATGGCCAAAGCGCATTGGGATAAGCCCGATGACCAATACCTGATCGATGCCAGCAGCGCTTTTTATGTAATAGGCTCGAAAAAACACGGCATGGGGCCGACCTTGGCCAGTTTTGCTAGCCAAGCCGCTGCTGAGCATTTTGCCCATGAGCAAGGTGGCCGAGTGCTGAGCTTTGCGCAAATCAGCATCGACACGCTCAGCGAAATTGCCCGTCAAGGCATCGAACCCGAAGCGCCTGCACACGAACACTAACCCCCTTGGCTTTATGTGGTAACGGCTATTCAAAAAAACGCCGTTGCCCCATAATGCCGCGCAAAAAATCACCTCTGGAACTTCCTATGAAAGCCATTATTCCTGTTGCAGGTTTGGGCACACGCATGCTACCCGCCAGCAAAGCCATTCCCAAAGAAATGCTAACGCTGGCAGACAAACCCCTGATTCAATATGTGGTGGAAGAATGTGCGGCAGCGGGCATTAAAGAAATTATTTTGGTGACGCACTCCTCCAAAAATGCCATCGAAAACCATT
>JAYRHO010000310.1:0-1965 GCA_041907245.1 Saccharospirillaceae bacterium | reverse complement strand
TAAATGCTGCAAAAAACCGTCAAACTCGGCTGCCGTAGCCAGCGGATAATCCCAAGGTACGCCCCAAATGCCCTCGCCTTCTTCCTGAGCTTCCTCAACCAAGGCCACGCGCAGCTCATAGCACAAGAGCGCAATGGCACTGGCCACATTTAAGGACGAAAAATCAGGGTTGGTAGGAATATGCACATGCGCATGGCACAGATGCAGCTCCTCGTTGGTCAGCCCGCGAGACTCACGACCAAAGACCACGGCAATATCATTACCCGCAGGAATCATCTCTTTGACTTTGGCGGCGCACTGCCTAGGCGTCATTAATGGCCAAGGAATATGGCGCGAGCGCGCACTGGTGCCCACCACCAAACCGCAATCGGCAATGGCTTCTGCTAAGGTCGAAACGATGCGGGCATTATCAAGAATCTCCAGTGCCCCCGAGCTGCGCGTTAAGGCGTCCTCGTCGATGCGGGCAATGGGGTCAACCAGCACCAGCTTGCTTAGCCCCATGTTTTTCATCGCACGCGCGGCGGCACCGATGTTGCCTGAGTGCGTGGTGTTGACCATAACAATATGAATGTGATCGAGCATGAACCTAGCCCAAAAAGAAAGGCGCGCAGTGTAACGCAAAAGAGGCTTCGCAAACCAGATTAAAGCCTTTATAATCCGCGCCCCCAAACGTTCTTTAAGAGATTGATGCCATGCAACCAATGGTTACCTTAGCCTTACGCGCGGCGCGTAATGCTGGCCAAGACCTGTCCCAACGTCTTGACCGCTTTGATAGCTACCAAAGTACCGAATCCGAAAAAGCCAAGTTCTTTGCAGACTGCACCATTGGCTTAGAAAAAGGCATCATTTTCGAGCTAAAAAAATCCTTCCCTGAACACAATTTTCAAGGCCGCGAAACAGGCCTCAATGGCAATGATAAAAAGCAGCCCACTTGGCTGGTGTGCGTCATCGACGACATGACCAACTTCCAAGTTGGTATCCCTGATTTCGCCATCATTATCGCCTGCCAAATCAACGACAAAACCGAACATGCCCTCGTGCTCAACCCCAACAACGGCGACGCCTTTACCGCTTCGCGTGGCCGTGGCGCACAGCTGAACAATCGCCGTATTCGTTGTGGTGGCTTAACCGCACTGATTGATACCGTCGCAGGTGTCACCCAAGCAGGCAGCAGCAATGAAGCCGCCTTTACCCAAAACCAACGCATCAGCACCCTGATTGGCCGCACTATGGATTGGCGCAATATCGGCTCCAACGCCCTGACCCTGTGCTATGTGGCCGCCAACCGTTTCCAAGTCGCGCTACTGAGCAATATCGATGAATACAGCCTCGCCGCTGCGGGCCTGATCGCCGCCGAAGCGGGTTGTTTGCTGGCCGATGTCGATGGTTACCCCAGCATCAAAGCTCCCGCCAACATCGTCGCCACCAACCCACGCTTGCTTAAAGCGGCGCTGGCCAAATAACAGGCACGCAACAAAGACCGAGCAAAAAAGACCGAGCAAAAAAGACCGAGCAAAAAAGACCGAGCAAAAAAATGGGAGCCTAAGCTCCCATTTTTTATTGCGCGGTTATTTCACCGCCGACACATCTTCAGCCTGAGGGCCTTTTTCACCGTTCACTATGGTGAATTTTACTTTCTGGCCTTCGCCCAAGGTGCGATAGCCTTGGCCGCGAATCGAACGGAAATGCACAAACACATCTTCACGGTCGTGGCCTCGCTCCCAAGTAATAAAGCCAAAGCCTTTTTTCATGTTGAACCATTTTACTGTACCACGCTCACGGCCATCTTCGATGTCCGACTCCACCACAGTGCCGCTTGGGCGATTACGGCGACGGCGCAGAGGCGTAAGCAACAACGCCAGCAGCACCAGCACCAAAAATGGCCTTGCAATGCGGTCGGCCAGTTGCGCCAGCCGGGGTTTTTGCGTGGCAGCGCTTTCCATCAAGGCCACGATCTGGGCAAAC
>JAYRHO010000309.1:0-10659 GCA_041907245.1 Saccharospirillaceae bacterium | reverse complement strand
TGCGCAGCTCGGGTGTGGGCGAGGAAATAATCACTCCGCGATAGCCATCGACGATCAGCTCTAAGCCATGCAATTGCTGTTCGGGCAAATCCATCAGCCCCATCACCGTAGGAATCCCCATGGAGCGCGCCAAAATGGCGACATGGGAGTTGGACGAGCCTTTCATCGAGACCAAGCCACGCAGCTTTTTGGCGGGGACTTCACCCAACATGCCAGGCGTTAGTTCTTCGCTAACCAAAATGGTGCTGGCGGGAAAGTCTTTGTCTTCAAGCTTGCGTTTCGCGCCTTGCAGGTGCGCCAAGATGCGTGAGCCTAGGTCTAAAATATCGCTGGCACGTTCACGCAGGTAGAGGTCGTCCATCAGCTGAAAATGGCCGATGTAGTGCGTAATCACCTGTCGCAGCGCACCTTGCGCCCAGTTGCCATCACGGATGCGCGCCTTGACCTCCACGCCTAGTGTGTCGTCGTCCAAGATATTCAAATACACATCAAAGAGCGTCATTTCCTCTGGGCGTAAATCCGCACTGAGGTTTTGCCCCAAGGCGCGAATTTCTTGGCGTGCCGCCGCCAACGCTCGATCAAACTGCACCAGTTCGGCTTCGATATTTTCAGGCGCTCGATCTTCGACCAAGCTCAAATCCGCGATAGGCGTAAGCACATAAGCCTCTCCCAAACCCACGCCAGGTGCGCCTGGCGAGCCTTGAAAGCGCGCCGTTTTTTTGGGCGTATTGGCATTGGCCGAAGACAGCGCCGACAAATGCCCAGTGGCTTCAGCGTGGGCTATCACCCCAGCTAACTGAGCCGAAACCGTGACTAAAAAGGCCTCTTCGCTGGTATCAAAATGGCGCGGATCGCGCTGCTGCACCACCATCACGCCCAGCAGGCGTTTATGGTGAATGATGGGCACACCTAAAAAAGACTGAAACGGCATTTCGCCCGTTTCAGATAGAAAATGAAACTTAGGATGCTCAGGAGCGTTGTCGATATTGATGGGCTCTTCGCGCGCGCCCACCAAGCCCACCAACCCCTGCGAGAAATTCAGGCTGACCTTGCCCACGGCATCGGGGTTTAAGCCCTCGGTAGCCATCAACACATAGCGCTTGCTCTCATGCTCGGCCAAATAAATAGAGCACACCTCGACCTGCATCGCTTCACGAATGCGCGCCACCACCAAACGCAGTGCCTCACTGAGTTCGGTGGCTGAGCTAACTTCCTGAACAATCCGACGCAAAATATCGAGCATGTTTATCCTTGTTGTCGTTGTAAACGAATAATACGCGGAGCCAGCTCCGTCATGGCGCGGCGGTAGACATCACGCTTAAAAGACACCACGCCCCCCAAAGGGTACCAATAACTCACCCAGTTCCAGCCGTCGAACTCTGGCTTATGGTTAGCATTGACATTAATGCTGGAGTCGTCGCTTAAAAGCTTGAGCAGAAACCATTTCTGTTTTTGGCCTATGCACACGGGTTGGCTGCCGTAACGCACCATGCGTTTGGGTAGACGATAGCGCAGCCAGCCTTTGGTGCAGGCCAGCACTTCTACCTGATGCTCGGCCAAACCGATTTCCTCGTACAGCTCGCGGAAAAGCGCCGCCTCGGGCGTTTCGCCTTCTTTTATGCCGCCTTGCGGAAATTGCCACGCATTTTGGCCAATCCGTCTTGCCCAGAGCACCTGACCGACATCGTTGCACAGAATAATACCGACATTGGGGCGGTAGCCTTGTTTATCGATCACAATTTTCACCCAAATAAATTCTTGGCTTTAGTGAAACGATTTTTTGCGATACTGGCAAGCAATTTATAAGGAAAATCAGGCGCGTAACTCGTAGAATGGCGCATTGTTTTTAGGCTTAGGGCTTTTTTTGTGGCATTAGCAATTTTTGATTTGGATAACACACTATTAAACGGTGACAGCGATCACAGCTGGGGGCAATTTTTAGTCGATGAAAAAATGGTCGATGCGCAGACTTACAAAATTCAAAATGACCGTTTTTTTGCGCAATACAAAGCAGGAACTTTGGATATTTTTGAATACCTGGCTTTTAGCTTAAAACCCCTGACGCAGCATCCTTTGCCTGTCATGCTGCAAGCGCGCGCGCGTTTTTTACAAGAACGTATTGCGCCCATTATCAGCCAAAAAAGCCGCGATTTAATTGCCAAACACCAAGCTTTGGGCGATACGCTGCTAATCATCACCGCCACCAACGGTTTTGTGACCTACCCCATCGCCCAAATGCTTAATATCGAGCACATTATTGCCCCGCATCCCGAAGTCGTCGATGGCGCCTACACGGGGCGCATTGTTGGCATTCCCAGCTTTCAGCATGGCAAGGTCGAGCGCTTGCAAGCTTGGCTGCGCGAGCACCAACAAACCCTCGCAGGAAGCTGGTTTTACAGCGATTCACACAACGACTTGCCGCTGTTAGAGCAGGTCGAGCACGCCGTGGCCGTCGATCCCGATGCCACCTTGCTTGCCATTGCCCAAGAACGTCATTGGCCAATTATTAGCCTGAAGGATTAAAAACGATGAACAGGTTTGCGTTAAGCTCGCTAACCCTAAGCGCCCTCCTGCTAGGAGGATGCAGCGATACTCCACCGCCTGAGGCCACCCCAAAGGCTGCCGCGACAACCAGCACTGTGCCTGCGCGCAATTACAGCGCTTTTGTGCCCTATGTCGGCATCAAGGCTTACACCGAGTTCTCCAAAGCCACTCAGGCCGCACAAGAGCTGGATCACGCCCTATCCAAGCTGCTTTATGCCCCCAATGACGAAACCCTGGCTACGGCGCGTAGCGCGTGGCGCGTGGCTTACGATCGGTATTTGGCCACCCTGATTTACGCCCGCTTGTCGCTTCAAGATCCCGAAGAATGGCTGCAACAAGGCATTGGCTACCAGCAAACTTTAGTACAGCTGGACGCTTGGCCCATTGAGCCTGGCTACATCGATTACGTTCCTGACTACCCGTTTAGCGGCATAGTGAATGATTTAGCCCTGCCCTTAAGCCGTCAAAGCCTATTGGGTGAGCACCTGCTGTCTGCCCAGAGCGCGGCCAGCATCGGCTTTCATCCGCTGGAGTTTATGCTGTGGTCGGTGGATGGCCTGCGCCCTTGGCAAGATTTTGTTGCCCAAGAAAACACCGCGCCCAGCCCACAAAGCAACAGCGAAGGGGCGGACGCCACCGACCTTGATGCTTCGCCACACGCCATCAAGGTGCAAAACCACCAGCGCCGCCGCCAGTATCTGCGCTTGCTGGGCGAGGACATTCACAAAAACCTAACTCGCTTACAGCGACGTTTTGAACCCAGCACAGGGCACTACAGCTCGGAACTGGAGCACGCCGACCCGCAACAAGTGCTGCGCGCGTCCTTGCGTTCTACGCAAAAATTGATTGCCGATGAGCTAACTAAGCGCCTACACGAGCCGAGCAGCGCCTTTAGTCACAGCACCGAAGCGGACATGCTCGCGCTTATCGCAGGCATAGAGCAGCTGTTTTTGCCCAGCACTGAGCCAAACTACGGCCTAGCTCAGCTGTTGGCAAACAAGGATCCTGAGTTGGTTGATGCATGGGCTAAGCAACTAACAGAGCTGAAAGCCAGCATTCATCGCTTTGCCCAAAGTTCGGACAAAGAAAAACAGCAAGCCCAGCAAGAGGTGAGGCAGCGCTGCAACGAGTTTCTAGCCTTAGTACAACAAAGCGCGTTGAAACTCGGCATCACCCTGCCCGTGGTTACGGTGAACTAGCGCGTCGGCAGCACGCGCGCAAACAACGCCTTCAGATAGCGCGTTTCAGGGATGGCAGGCAGCACAGGGTGATCCGCACCTTGGCTGCCTTGGTATTGAATCATCACTTCACGATCCAGCTCACGCCCCATGGCGCGCAGCATATCCAGCAGACGCTCTTGCTCTAAGTGCATTGAGCAAGAACCTGCCACCAACAAGCCGTCCTTACTCAATAGGCGCATGGCCAAAGAATTTAAGCGCTGATAAGCCTGCTCACCCGCTTTGATATCCTTACGGCGCGGAATCAACGCGGGCGGATCCATAATCACCACATCAAAGCGCTCGTTGTTGTCCTTGAGCTGACGCAAAGCCGCGAAGGCATCGCCCTCCCAACACTGCACCTTATCGGCGACACCGTTTAACTCGGCATTGCGTTCCACCCAGTCCAAGGCCTGCTGCGAAGCATCCACGCAGTGCACTTCGGCCGCACCGTGCTTGGCCGCCTGCACGCCCCAGCCGCCGATGTAGCTGAACACATCCAGCACCCGCTTACCCTTCACCAAAGGATTTAAGCGCGCACGGTTGTCGCGGTGATCGTAGAACCAGCCCGTTTTTTGCCCTGTAATCACTGGCACAATAAAGTGCGTGTCGTTTTCCACTAAAGCCGCACAATCGTCCACCAGCTGCCCATGCACCACTTCCACGTATTCGGGCAAGCCTTCTTGTGCGCGCACCTTGCCGTCGTTTTTCAGCACGATGCAACTGGGCTTGGCCACTTTTTGCACCGCCGCCACAATTGCCTCTTTACGCAGCTCCATCGCCATGCTGGAAATTTGCACCACCACCACTTCGCCAAAACGATCGATGACCAAGCCAGGCAAACCGTCGCTATCGCCATAAACCCAGCGATAACACTGCTGCGGATACCACAGCTCACGCCCGCTTTGCGCCACCTGCAAACGATGCACCAGCATGGATTGATCGAGCTTGGCGCTGCTGTCGCGGCTAAATAAACGCGCACAAATCAGCTGCTCAGGGCTAACCACCGCCACGCCCAAGGCTTTGCCGTTGGCCATCTCCACCACCACTTCGGCGCCGTTTTGCAACCCCCTTAGCGGCGTAACTTCAATATCCACCTCGTTGCTGTACACCCATTGGTGGCCTGCTTTGAGGCGGCGTTCGGCATTGGCTTTAAGTCTTAGGGTTTGCATGGAGGCTCCAACAAAGTGGGGTAACAGAAAGGTGCGCAATTATACCTATTTAGTAACAAACATACTTGCACCAAGCTGCTAGTATTAGGGCACTTTCCATGACGAATCGATGTTTTTATGCCCCAAATTGAACTGTCCGAAACGCAAATACTGCACATTATGCAAGGCATCAAAATCCCGCCGCAGCCGCAGATTTTGGTCGATTTGCAAATGGAACAAGTGATGCCCGACCCCGACCTCGACCAAATTGCCAAGCTCATCAGCCAATACGTAGGCCTGGCGGGAACGGTGCTCAAAGTGGTGAACTCACCTTTTTATGGCCTATCCAATCGCATCACTTCGGTAAAACAAGCGGTGAATTTGATCGGGCTTAATTCCGTCATCAACATCATCAATGGCCTGTCGATCAAAAGCCAAATGAGCGACGAAACCATAGTCAACATGAACCGCTTTTGGGATACCGCCAACGACATCGCGCAAGTGGCCATGAATATCGCCAAACAAGTGGGCTACCCCAACCCCGATCTGGCTTATTTACTTGGGCTATTTCATAACTGTGGCATTCCGCTGATGATGGAGCGTTTTCCCAACTATTTAACCATCATGGAAGAGTCTTATTCTTCGGCACAAAAACGCATCGTGGACATTGAAAATCAGCACCTCAACACCAACCACGCTGTCATTGGCTATTACACCGCCAAATCTTGGAACTTGCCGCCAACTTTGTGTGAAGTCATTGCCGAGCATCACAGCAGCCTGCGCTTTTTTGCCAGCAACGATAAGCGTGATAGCGAAAGTAAAACCTTACTCGCCATTTTAAAACTCGCAGAGCATATTTGCGGTAATTACCGCATTTTAGGCCGCCAAGATGAGGACTTTGAATGGAATAGCATCAGCACCGAAGTGCTGACGTATTTAGGCTTAGGTGAGTACGATATTGAGCAGATGCAGGCCAATTTTGCCGAAATGGGCATCAGCTCACGCAATTACTTCTAGCTTAGCGCGCATTTAAAAAAGCTTGCTCACTCACAGCTTGATAGGCCTTCATATCTTCGCTGTATTTTTGCAAAGATTCATAAACTTTTTTCGCACTGGGGTCTTGCTCGGCTACCTCTTTTAACACTTGTTGGGACAGCGTTTTAAGATGAGCCAAAACCTCGGCAGGTAAAGGCCGAGGCTCAATGCCAAAGTCTTTTTTCAGTTTTTTCAGCGCTTCCATATTGTGCGCCGTCATATCCACCAACATTTGTTGATTGGCCGCCTGCGCCGCCACGCGCACAATATTTTGCAAATCGGTGGGCAGCTTGGCAAAGGCGTCTTTATTGATCATCAATTCAATTAAAGAACCAGGCTCATGCCAGCCTGGGTAATAATAATATTTCGCGGCTTTTTGCAGACCAAAAGCCAAATCGTTATAAGGACCAACCCATTCGGTGGCGTCGATGGTTCCTGTTTGCAGAGCAGTAAAAATCTCACCACCTGGCAACATAACAGGTGCGCCACCTGCGCGCGCCAATACTTCACCGCCCAAACCTGGAATGCGCATTTTCAGGCCTTTTAAATCATCAACGCTGTTAATTTCTTTATTAAACCAGCCTGCCATTTGCATGCCGCTGTTGCCTGCGGGCAGTACCATTAAATTAAAGGGTGCATAAAGCTCATTTAATAATTCTTGCCCGCCACCGTATTGCATCCAGCTGTTCATTTCCAAGGCTGTCATACCAAAAGGTGTCGTCGTAAAAAACTGCGCCGCAGGAATCTTACCTTTCCAATAATAAGGGCTGGCATGCCCCATTTCTGCCGTGCCTTGAGCTACGGCATCAAACACCTGCAACGCAGGAACCAGCTCACCTGCGCCGTACACTTTAATTTGCAGGCGGCCGTTGGACATCTCATTGACCGACTTGGCAAGCTGCTCCGCCGATGTGCCCAGCGCAGGAAAATTTTTCGGCCAAGCGGTAACCATTTTCCAATGAAACACCTGTTGTTCAGCCTGAGTTCCTGCTGGATCCTTTTCTTCTTTTTGGCATCCCACCAATAGGGTGGTAAAAAAAGCGAATAGAATACATATTTTCTTCATTGTTTTTTTCCTTTTTTTATAAAGCCTGTAATTTGGCAAAGCTCAAAACCAGCCATTTGCTGCCCGCTTCGGCAAAATGGATCTGCACGCGCAAGCCGTTACCTTGGCCTTCGTATTGCAGCACCGTACCTTCGCCAAACATTTCGTGATAAACACTTTGCCCAAGTGCGTAAGGCAAAGAAGCATCAGCGTATTTTTTCGCGACATTTTGCGCAGCAGAAATTGGGCGAGAAACGGAGTTTTTTAATCGTACTTCTTTGATTAAATCACTGGGAATTTCTCGAATAAAACGCGAAGGCATATTGAAATTTTCTTGACCATGCAAGCGTCGGCTTTCGGCGCTGGTCAACACCAACTGCTCCATGGCCCGCGTAATGCCAACATAGGCCAAGCGGCGTTCTTCCTCCAAACCTTCGGCGCTGTCCATCGACATTTGATGTGGAAATAACCCCTCTTCCATTCCCGCCAATACCACCAGCGGAAATTCCAATCCTTTCGCCGAGTGCAAGGTCATGAGCTGCACCGCATCTTCGTATTCTTCGGCCTGATTATCACCTGCATCCAAAGCAGCGCGATCAAGAAAAGCGGATAATTCAGAACGCGCATCTTCTTCAGCAGGCGTTTCTTCTTGCGTAAATTGACGCGCCGCACTAATCAATTCATCAAGGTTATCCAAACGCGCTTGCGCCTTTTCACCTTTTTCTTTTTTATGATGTTCAATTAAACCGCTTTGATGAATGCACTGCGCCACCACTTCGTGCAGTGGCAAATCTTGGGTACTGGCGGCCAGCTCATCGACTAAATCTAAAAACTCTTGCACCGCCGCCTGTGCGCGTTTGGGCAGCATATTGTGTTTCACCGCCAGCTCACAGGCCTGCCACAACGAACTGCCCTGATCGCGCGCTACGGTGCGCAATAATTCAATGGTTTTTTCACCAATAGCTCGGGCAGGCACATTGATAACACGCTCGATGGCTGTATCGTCCAGACGATTTTCGATTAAGCGTAAATAGCTCAACGCATTTTTAATTTCTAAACGCTCATAAAAACGCAGGCCGCCGTAAATTCGATAAGGAATGCCTGCGTACAGTAATGCCTCTTCCAAGGCGCGCGACTGAGCGTTGGAGCGATACAAAATTGCCGCTTCTGCGCGTGCGCGATTGTCTTTATGCCAAGCTAAAATCGTCTCGGCAATGTAACGCGCTTCGTCTTGTTCATTAAAGGCGCTGTAATACAAAATCGGATCGCCCATTTCGTCGTCAGTGCGCAGATTTTTGCCTAAACGCCCAGAGTTATTGGCAATGACGGCATTGGCGGCATCCAAAATAGTTTTAGTGGAGCGGTAATTTTGTTCGAGTTTAATCAGCTCTGCGCCTGGAAAATCGTGTTGGAAATTTTGAATATTGCCGATATTGGCACCACGCCAACCGTAAATGGATTGGTCGTCGTCGCCTACAGCCATGACCGATACCGAGTTTCCTGCCAACAAGCGAATCCAAGCGTATTGAATATCGTTGGTGTCCTGAAACTCATCCACCAAAATATGACGAAAGCGTTTTTGATAGTGCGCAAGAAGCGCAGGATGATTGAGCCACAATTCATGGGCGCGCAATAAAATTTCGCCAAAATCCACCAAGCCCTGATTCTGACAAGCCTCCTCATAAAGGCCGTAAATTTCAATGAGGGTACGAGTAAAATCATCGTGTGAGGGCATAACGTGCGCGGCGCGGCGACCTTCGTCTTTTTGGCCATTAATAAACCACTGCACTTGCTTGGGCGGGTAACGACCATCGTCGATATTGGCGTCCTTCATCAGCCGTTTAATTAAACGCAATTGATCGTCGCTGTCTAAAATCTGAAAGCTTTGCGGCAATTTGGCTTCTTGCCAGTGCAGTTTTAAAAAACGATGCGCGAGGCCATGAAAGGTCCCTACCCACAAACCATTAGCAGGAATACTCAGCAACTGCTCCAGCCGCCCTTTCATTTCTTTAGCGGCCTTATTGGTAAAGGTCACCGCCATAATGGCAAAGGGCGAAATGCCTTCCACCTGCATAAGCCACGCAATGCGCTGCACCAGCACCCGCGTTTTACCCGAGCCTGCACCTGCCAGCACCAGTTGATGCTTAGAAGAAGAAGCCACCGCTTGGCGTTGGCCATCGTTGAGATGATCGAGAAGTAAAGAAATATCCATAACGCGCCTTTAAAATAAGGTGCGCAGTGTAGCAAACTCCGCCCACTGTACCCAAAAAGCTTTGCATGAATGCCGCCGATAACGGCTATAATCCGCCAAACGCTTACGGAAACGCCCTGTGAACCATCGCCCCGTTCTGACCGATATCAACAACACGCTGCCCTCTTTGCGCAAGTCTGAAATCAAAGTGGCGGAGTATGTTTTGAAACACGCTCAGCATGTTATTCATATGCGCATCGTGGACCTTGCCCAAGAAGCGCAAGTCAGCGAACCGACCATTGTGCGTTTTTGTCGCGCCATTGGCTGCAACGGCTTCCAGGAATTTAAAGTGCGCATTGCTCAGGAAATGGCACTCTCCAACAACATTGGCCATTTTGCCATCGAAGAAGACGACAGCATTGATGATGTTTGCACCAAGGTTTCCGACACCACCATTTCGCGCTTACAGCAAGTTAAGGCTCAGCTGAACAAAGCACAAATCAATCAAGTCGCCAAAGCGCTAAGCCAAGCCAATCGTGTTGAATTTTACGGCTACGGCTCCTCAGGTGCGGTCGCAGTCGATGCCCAGCACAAGTTTTTTCGCCTGCAAATTGCCACCACCGCCTACAGCGACCCACACATGCAAGCCATGTCGGCGGTCACCCTGAGCAGCCAAGACGTCGTAGTGGCCATTTCGCAAAGTGGCCGCAGCAAAGACCTCATACATTGTGTGGAACTGGCACAAAAAGCGGGCGCTGTCGTGGTCAGCCTCGCTCCATCACACAGCCCACTGAGCCGCTTGGCCGATTTTCCGATCGATATCAACGTCGAAGAGAACATCGAACAGTTCACCCCCATGACTTCGCGTATTGCCTATCTCATGGTTATCGATATTTTGGCCGTGAGCGTGACTCATTTGCGTGGCCCCGAGTTTTCCGCGCGTCTCACCGCCATCAAGAAAAGCCTTCAGCCCTTATACCTAGAGTCAGATTATTGACATTTCGTGCCAATGCTGCGTAAAGATTGAATATTAAGCGCGTTTTCTGGCATAATGCGCGGGCTTTAATAACAAGAATCACGGTCATAGTGATCTCAAAATAAGGACTGCTATATGGAAGCTGCAATGCAAATACACCTGCAAGAAGATGATTTTATCCTGCCTCAAAACGAAAAAATCGTCGTCAACAAAGAAACCTCCGCCGCCAAAAAACTCTTCGCTCGTCGTGCTATTGAAGACCACCTAGAACGTAAGTCCCGCGAAAGCAAACTCGAAGCCTATTATTTTGATTAAAAGCGCTGCGGATAATTATTGAAGCCCATAAAAAAAAGCCCTCGCGGGCTTTTTTTATTTAGATGGCATCGGCGTCGGTTTCACCCGTGCGGATGCGAATAACTTTTTCTAAATTCGTCACAAAAATTTTGCCATCGCCAATTTTCCCTGTGTTGGCCGCCTTGGCAATGGCATCGATAACGGCA
>JAYRHO010000308.1:0-2877 GCA_041907245.1 Saccharospirillaceae bacterium | reverse complement strand
TTGTGGGCGTGAGCTGGGTTCAAAAGCGGGCAGTTCGCTTACGTCTTCGTTAAGGCTGGCGTCGTTATTTTCAGCAGCGGCTTCGCTTTGGCTGTCCATGCCGCCACAGGCGGCCAGCAATAATGAGGTGCTAAAAAGGGCAGCGAGAGAGAGGTGTTTGTTCATGTTCTTTCCTTGTTATGGTGAGAGTTTCCTTGCCAATAACAGCCAAATATCAGCTCGGTCTGCTTAAAGCCGCGTCATTGTAAAGTGTGATGGCGCAGGTGCAATCTTCCGAGGGCAAAAAAAGGGGTAGAGCCGTGCAAATACGCCAAAAGCATTAGGTGGAATTAACGCTCGCTTTGCTGGTATTGGCGCAACAGCTCACAGAGCTTGCAGTTTTTACAGGCTTGGCCGCGATAGAGCTGCGACAGGGCAAAGAAGGGCAAATACAGGTAATCGGCGCATTGTTGCTGCCACAGGCGGCTGGCGGAGGGGTTGGTGCAGGCTTGGTGCAACGTGCGAAAGAGGCGCTCTAGCCAGCCTTCTTGCCAGGGTTCAGGCTTGTTGCTGGCAAACTCCAGCCCAAGATCGAGGTATTCGTCCAGCCAAGTGCTTTGACATTCGCAGGGCATTTTGCCGCAGATTTGCAGCTCCAGTTCGTTGAGCCGAGCCAGTTTGGTGGAATGTGCCTGTGCCATAGCGCCTCCTGAGTGTTTTTGTTTTATCTTAATGATAATAATTATCAATAACAATAATTATTTGTTGAACCCTTGGCCTAGCAGGGCATAATCAGCGGCCAAAACGAGGAGCCGCCATGAAAGTTTTGATTATCTTTAACCCGACTTCGGGTACCGCCAAACGCGCTTTTGTCGAACAAGTTCAAACCGAGCTTCAGGCTTTGGGTGCGCAAGTGGAGCTGTATCTAACTCAGGCCGCCAACGATGCCACCGCCTATTTACGCGCTTACCAAGGAGAGCTGGATGTGGTCGCCGCCGCAGGTGGCGATGGCACGCTTAACGAAGTGATCAACGGCTTAAGCGAGCGCGACAACGGCAGCTATCGCCTGGCCTTGATTCCCACAGGCACCACCAACGTGCTGGCGGGCGAGCTTAAAATCAAACGCCACGCGCGCACGCTGGCGCAGCTGATGGTGGCAGGAAAAGAAAAGCCGATTTACGCGGGGCGCATCAACGAACGGCGTTTTATGTTGATGGTCGGTGTGGGTTACGACGCTTGGGTGGTGGATGAGGTCGATCTGGCGCTTAAAAAGAAAGCAGGCAAGCTGGCCTATGTGCTTTCCATGCTCAAACAACTGCCGAAATTTGGCCGCAAACGCTATCGCTTTGTGCTGGATGGCAAAGAGTATTTTGCCAACTCGGCGGTGATGACCAATGGCCGCTTGTACGGCGGCAAATTTGTGATTTCCACCCAGGCCGATTTAAGCGCGCCCACCATCCAAGTGCTGCTGTTGCAGGCACAAAGCATGTGGAGCTTGCTGCTGTCTTTGCTGGGGCTACCCATCGGCAAAATGGAAAAAATGCCTGGCGTGGTTTCTGTGCCTGCGCGTGAGGTTTATGTGGAAATGCTCAATCAAACGCAGCGCGAACCCGTGCAAGCCGACGGCGACTCTCTTGCACAACTGCCCTTGCATTTAGTGATGGAAAATAAGCCGCTGCGCGTGCTGGTTCCTTAAAACCAAGTAAAGGGTTTTTCTTCGCCGCGTGGTGATTTTAAAGATGACAAAAAGTTTGCTGAAATTGAATGCTTTAATACGGAAAAATTGAATTCTTAAATCTCTATGGTCATAACCTCGGTAAGTAGTTAAATAAAAACCTGTTTCCTTGTGATGGTAAAGCCCTGCATAGGCGATATTGGCTTGCCCACCTTGGCTTTGCAGCAGCTTACCGTAAGGGCTGTAAAGCGCTGTGCCTGCGATTTTGCCTTGCGTATCAATCATGGCGGTGACGCTACCGATTTGGTCTTGGGCATAGAAAAATAGCCCCATTTATTCTTTTTCTTCTATCATAAAAAATATTTTCCTTTGTCCAAATGAATGAAAATCTCTTTTTAAAAAAACTCTAGCTGAGCTGAAGCTTATTGATAAAATATCCTTTTCTACCCATTTTATCTTTATATCATCAACATTATCGGCAACAAAAATTTCAATGCTTTCATTCAAATTCGAATCAGAAATAAATACTTTCTTCGCTGAGGAAGTTGTTGCGCCACAGTCTACAGAGTATATAGATGCAGAAAATCTTGTGTCATCAGATAAAACTTTATCAATTAAAATCTCATCACAAGGGTTTACGAGATAATTAGTAAAATAAAATAATGAAGCTACTGATAATAATACAATTACGATAAAGACTATTTTTTTCATTGCTGGCATTCCTCATTCCAGTAGCCAGATTCATAGTCTTTAATTCCTTCATTTATCCAATACTGATCCTCGGGGTCATCACCAAAATTTGATGGAGAAATATCGTAAGGATTGCCCCACTCGGGAAGACTCGTTCCTGCTTTTTTTTGAGCCCAACCAGCACCTCTATTGGGTATATCTCCTGGAATTCCGACAGCTCTAGACGTTAACCCAAAATTATAGTTTCCGAAGTTCTGATATTTAGGATCCTGTTGTTTATAGTCCCATTTCCCTTTATTTCTAACGGCGTTATACCATTGTCGGTATGACATACTACTTGCTTCGCTAATGTTTTTTGTGGGGTTGACATTCGGTGGTATATCTTTAGGCGGTTTCAGCCCCAACGGATCAATAGAATCAATCGGATTCCCACCCACATACTCATACAAATTCAGCCCGCCGTTTTCTTCAATCGGGTCGCGGTTTAGCCATCTTGCTGTAAATGGGTTATAGCCTCGGTAGGTGGCAAGGTA
>JAYRHO010000307.1:0-9037 GCA_041907245.1 Saccharospirillaceae bacterium | reverse complement strand
TGAAGATCACGCCGCTGGACGCGGCAGTGCCTGAAACCGCGCAAGCCCTGATCGATCAATCGGCGATGCTGCTGCCGCACCTAAAAATCACCGAACTGCTCATGGAGGTCGATGAATGGACAGGCTTCACCCGGCATTTCACGCATCTGAAGGCCGGCGACACGGCCAAGGACAAAACCTTGCTGCTGACGACGATCCTGGCTGATGGCATCAATCTCGGGCTAACCAAGATGGCCGAGTCCTGCCCAGGCACGACTTACGCCAAGCTGTCGTGGCTGCAAGCCTGGCACATCCGGGATGAAACGTACTCAACGGCGCTGGCCGAACTGGTCAACGCGCAGTTCCGGCAATCCTTTGCCGGAAACTGGGGCGATGGCACCACGTCATCGTCGGCTGGCCAAAATTTCAGAACCGGCAGCAAAGCGGAGAGCACCGGGCCTATCAACCCGAAGTATGGAAGCAGTCCAGGCCGGACGTTTTATACCCATATCTCCGACCAGTACGCGCCCTTCAGCACCAAGGTAGTCAACGTCGGCGTGCGTGATTCAACCTATGTGCTCGATGGCCTGCTGTACCACGAGTCGGACTTGCGGATCGAGGAGCACTACACCGACACAGCGGGCTTTACCGATCATGTCTTCGGCCTGATGCACCTACTGGGCTTCCGAGTCGCGCCACGTATCCGAGACCTGGGCGACACCAAGCTATTCATCCCAAAGGGCGATGCCGCCTATGACGCGCTCAAGCCGATGATTAGCAGCGACCGGCTGAACATCAAGGCCATTCGCACCCATTGGGATGAAATCCTGCGGCTGGCCACGTCAATCAAGCAAGGCACGGTAACGGCCTCATTGATGCTGCGCAAACTTGGCAGCTATCCACGCCAAAACGGCTTGGCCGTCGCCCTGCGCGAGCTAGGGCGGATCGAGCGCACGCTGTTCATTCTGGACTGGCTGCAAAGCGTGGAACTGCGCCGCCGCGTGCAGGCCGGACTCAACAAGGGCGAGGCGCGCAACGCGCTGGCCCGCGCCGTGTTCTTCAATCGCCTCGGCGAAATCCGCGACCGCAGTTTCGAGCAGCAACGCTACCGGGCCAGCGGCCTCAACCTGGTGACAGCAGCCATCGTGTTGTGGAACACCGTCTATCTGGAAAGGGCGGCGAACGCATTACGCAATAGCGGCCAAGGCGTCGATGACGCGCTGTTGCAATACCTGTCGCCGCTGGGCTGGGAGCACATCAACCTGACCGGCGATTACCTCTGGCGTAACAGCGCCAAGGTCGGCGCGGGGAAGTTCAGGCCTCTACAGCCGCTGCCAAAGCCTTAACGTACTTTAAATTCCGTTTTCTGAGACGACCCCATGCAGAGCTTAAGCACCTGATTCAAGATGTGCACAGTTCCAGCTCATCCAATATGACTTTGGCCACAGACCTTACCGAGTTAAGTGTGGAGGCCGAACAAATTAGCAAAGTGCTGCAAATGATTGCGGCCATTTCGGAGCAGACCAACCTTCTGGCCTTAAACGCGGCCATCGAAGCGGCGCGGGCAGGTGAAGCAGGGCGTGGCTTTGCGGTGGTCGCCGACGAGGTGCGTAAGCTGGCGGGGCAAACTCAATCTGTTCTGGCCGACACCCAAACAGTGATCAATAAAGTCACAGGCTCTATTGAAAGCTGAGTAGTACCGCCAGCCACGCTAAAACACTGACGGAAAAAGCCGATGGGGCATTGGGGGCTTTGGATGCACTGGTGCAGCAAATGGATCAGGTTGGCCACACGGTGCAGAATGCGCTAAGTAGCAGTACGCAAATTCAACAAGCCGTGAGCCACATGACTCAGCGCGTTTCAGGTATGCGCAGCGTCTTTCATCTGGCACAGGACGATGCACAGCGTATCGCGGATTCGGCCAGCGAGCTGGGCAACACCGCGGATACGTTAAAGGGCGGTCTCAGTAAATACCGTACCGCTTAGTGTTTTTTGCGGCTCTCCAGCCACGTACGTTCTTGTGCGGCGCTAAAAGCTGGAGGCAGCGCGGTATCACCGCTGGCCGTTTGGTAGCCGCTTTCAGCCCGTGCCGACTGTTCCAAGTGCCACTGTCCCTTATGCCAACAAGCTGTTGCTTGGCGTGAAGCCTCAGGACGATGCTCGATAAGAGCGCGGCACACTTGTTCTTTGTTTTGATAGGTCGCCAAAATTTCCACGCGCAGTTGTGGGTTTAACTCAATAACTGCCCCAGCAGGCTGGTTATTTAAAGCCGCCAGCAGTGCCTCTGGTAAAGCGGAATTACTCTGGCTAAACCACCACGGCCCCAAAGCCAGGGCAATGCTGGCGGCACTGGCCCAAGCCCAGCCAGAATACACAGGGCGCTTTTTCAGTAAGGGCAGCACCTTAGCCAATTCTTCCTGCGCAGGGCGATGTGCCGCAATGCGATTTAGCAGATCCACTGGCAAGGGCTCCTCATCCTGATTGAGAAAGGCGGCCTGCACGGCGACATGCTGTGCTTGTAAGGCTAAAAACTGCGCCTTTAACTGGGGTTCATTATTCATGCGTGCTGCAAATTCTGCACGCTCAGTATCGGCCAGCTCGTTATCCAAATAAGCACAGAGGCGTTCAAAGTCATTCATAGCAAGGCTCCTGCACCGCCTGTGGCGAGTATCAGTTGTTGTCTGGCACGAGCTAAACGGCTCATCACAGTGCCAGTGGGAATGTCGAGCATATCGGCCGTTTCTTGGTAACTGCGGCCTTCGACCGCCACTAAATAGAGCACCGTACGCAGGCCGTCGGACAGTTGCGCCAGCTGCTCTTGCACTTTTGCCAGGTTAAGTGCTTGGTTTAGACAATGTTCAAGCGGCAGGCTTTGGGGGTCGAAGCCCGCATCTTCTTCCCAGCTGTCGCAGGGTTTGCTTCGGCGCAGAGTGTCGATCCAATGGTTACGACATAAACGATACAGCCAGCGATCTAAATGCGTATCGACCTGATACTGTTGCCAGCGCTCCAGCGCTTTTTCGGCGCAGGCTTGCAGTAAGTCATCGGCATCCGCTTTATTTCCCGTTAAGGCATAGCCGTAGCGGCGAAGCGCAGGCAAATGCAAAACCAGCTGCTGTTTAAAATGTTCGTAATCGGTGTTCATAGGGTCTTAAACGCCTTGGTGCATATTTTATTCCCTAAGGATGAAATAAAATTGCGCTCTGCGCGTTATGTGGAAAAGCTTCTGAGAAATGGCCGTGAAATTACCCCTAACCCTCTGTTTTGTCATGTTATTTTCTGTGCATCAGCCCGCATGGGCAGATAAAAATAAAGATGACTGGGATGACGACATCACTGATGTCATCGAAAAAGCAAAAGAGAAGTCGGAAGAACAGGCTGAAAAGAAAGCCGAAAAGATGCTGGATAAGCTGCTGGAGGGGCGTGCGGCGCATAAAGAAGATATGGATGACCTTGAGGATGAGCTTGAGGACTGGCTGGAGCAGCGATTAGAAGCTCAAGACAAAAATGATAAGATTGAGGATCGACTGGAAAAAGAGCTGGAAAAACGCCTAGAGACGTTAAAGCACAGCGAAGAGAATGACGCCTATGAACATTTATTGGACGACAAACTCCAGCAGCTGTGGCAGTTTGAAGAAGATCTTGACGAAGCCAGTTTGCCTGCCTTGGCCGACCAAAGTATTGCACTGTTAAGTGAAGAAGAGCTGGCGCTAGCGCAACAAGAAGGGGCGCGTATTATCAGTCAAAACCCCATGCCAGAGCTTGGGGCGGTGCTGGTAACCTTCGACAACGCTGCTCCCATTCCTGCGCAGTTTCAGGCTCAGCCTAACCACCTGTATCAGCTTGATAGCGCCCCGCTTACTCAAGCCCACCCGCAATCGCCCTTGGCCGCTGCAAGATTGATGGGGCAAGAGATGGCCAAGCCCGCCAAGCAACGCATCGGTATGATGGATTCCTCTATTGCACAGAATACGCCTTGTTTGGCCAAGGCCAACATTCGCCAACAGCACTTTCATGAGCCCGCTATGGCCAAGGCGGAACTTAGCCAAGCGCACGGTACGGCCATGGCGAGTATTTTAGTGGGGCAGTGCCAAGCCGCAGGGCTTTTGACTCAGGCTGAGCTTTTTAACGCGGTGGTCTTTGCCCAAAACGCCCAGGGCCAAGTACAAGCCAGCGCCGCACAACTGGTGGCAGGCTTGAATTGGCTACTCGCCCAGCAGGTGGGCATCATTAATTTTTCACTTTCAGGCCCTCCCAATCGCATCTTAGAACGTGCCATTGGCCAAGCGGCGGCTCGCGGGGTGACCTTGGTCGCCTCAGTGGGCAACGATGGGCCTGCGGCTTTTGCACGCTTTCCTGCGGCCTATCCCGAGGTGATAGCCGTTACAGCGGTGGATGTCCATCTGCAAATATTTCCCCGCGCAGGTCAAGGTGCGCATATCGAAGTGGCTGCGCCCGGTGTGGATTTGTGGGTGCAAGGGCCCAAAGGGGTGGTTCAAATGTCGGGCACATCTTTGTCGGCTGCGATGGTCACCGCCACCTTGGCGCAGCAGCCCAAAGCCACCCACAGGTTGGATTTAAGCCAAGGCTGCCAAGATTTGGGCGCAGCAGGGCGCGACCCTGTCTTTGGTTTTGGTCTGCTGAAAAGCCAGCCACAAAAGAAAATTGAGAAAGTTAGGGAATAAAGTTTAGGTTGGCGCGTTTAAGGCTATGTCCATCCCCTACAAAGAGAACGAAATCATGAAAAAAACTCCTCTGGCTTTGGCCTTGGCTCTGTCTGCTGCATTGCTGTCTGCCTGTGGTGGATCTTCTGGCAGCAGTAATAACCAACAAGTGGTGCGTGGCACCATAGACGGTTTTGGCAGTGTGATTGTCGCAGGCGTGCGCTACCACACGGACTCAGCCGCATTTAAAGTGAAAGAAATCTCAGGCAGCCAAGACGACCTGCGCGTCGGTCAAGTGGTGACCCTGCTGGTGGACAGCAAGCACAACGCCAGCCAAGTCATCTATGACCTAAGTCTTGAAGGCCCAGTCAGCGCAGTCAACGCCGATGGCAGTTTTGTCGTGCTTGGGCAAAAAGTTGTAGTGAATGACCTGACCGTTTTTGAAGACCTCGTGAGCGCCGATTTGAAACAGGGCATGCGAGTGGAAATCAGCGGCTATCTGCAAGCCTCGGGCGAGCTGGTCGCTACCCATGTGGAAAAAGATCATGACACCGATGGGAAAGTGGAATTGCGTGGTACCGTTAGCGAATTAAATGAAAGCGCCAAGACCTTTCAGTTGCGTGGGCAACAGATTGACTACAGCGGTGTTCACAAATGGGATTTAGAGGGTGCAGCCCTAGCCAATGGCCTGTTGGTGGAAGTGGAAGGTCAGCTCAAAGATGAAGTGCTGAATGCGCGTAAAATCGAAGCCGAAGACGAAGACTTCGAGCCAGATACCGAACTTAAACTCACAGGCTTGATTTCAGGCATGGATGTTAGCGCCAAGACCTTTGTCCTTAATGGATTAACAGTACGCATCGAGCACACTGAGTTGGATGGCAATCTGAGCCTAGAGTCGCTAATAAACGGTGTGTTGGTGAAAGTTGAAGGTCATATCAACGCACAAGGCGAGTTAGTGGCCGAGGAGATTGATGTTAAAGCACAGTCCAGCATTAGCCTTACTGCCACAGTCGAAGCGCTGAGCGCAGGTGCGGATAACTTCAGCGGCACCTTGACGGTTTTAGGTGGGTTGCAAGTGAAGGTGGATATGAACACCCGCATACGTGACGATGGCAACAACAAAAACAAGGATAAGTTCTTTAATTTCAGCCAGTTAAAAGTGGGTGATCAAGTAGATCTTAAACTGGCCGCCGATAAGACCTCAGGCTATCGTGTCCTGCGTTTAGAGCGTGATAATGACGTGGATGATGCAGGTAAAATCGAGCTGAAGGTTCCTGCCAGTGTTATCAATCTGCAAGATAAAACCATACTGGGCGTTGCCTTTACTTCGGCCTTGACCTTGCCAGCCTCTTTACCTGCTCAGGCTAAAATCAAGATCGAGGGCCAATTCAATGGCAGCTTAATCATTACTAAGTTTGAAATTGAGCTGGATCACGACGACTAACATGCCCAAGGTTCAAGCCTTAACCGTACTTTTCATCGCCGCCCTCTGGGCGGCTTTGGTCGTTCCTGCTTGGGCGGATGCCAAAGTAGAGCTAGCGGGCGGGCTTGAATACGACAGCAACGTCGCCCCCGACACGCTCGAAGCCAATGTGAATCAAGGCGACTACGCGACTTGGCTGAAGCTGGGGCTGGGTTACCACCAAAAATTGGGAGCCTTTTCTGGGCAGGTGGATTATCAATTGCAGGACAGCCGCTGGCTGCACAACCCCAGCTTTAATAGCCAAATGCATCTCGGTTTTGGACGGCTCAGTTATCAGCAGCACGGCCACAGTACTGAGCTGGCACTGGTGCAGGCTTATGGTTTGGTCGATGGGCAGGATTTTTTACGGTTAACGCGCTTAAGCCCTGCCTACGGGCGGCTGCTTAATGCGCGCTGGTTTATGCGCTTGCAAGGCGATCTGAGTGAAAAAACCTTTGCCGACTTTGACGAGCGTAACAGCCAAACCCAAGCAGGCAACCTTTATTTGTATCGGTTTTTCGATAGAACCCGCTTTTATCTCAGTGCGCAGTTGCAGCTAAAAGACGAGCAGGCGCAGGCAAGTGTCTACAGCTATCAAGCTTGGCTGGTGCAATTACAGCTAAAACGCAGCTGGCAAGTGGCAGGGCGCGAGCTGAGCGTACGTGCTAAGGGGCGGGTAGAGGAGCGGCAATATCAAGGTTGGCGCAGCGATATTCAGAGCGCTCGCCATGACTGGCGTTTGCGTGCCGCTCTGGAGGCCGACCTAAAGCTGAGTAGAGGATGGTCGCTTTATGCCTGCTGGCAGCAAGAGCGCTTTAACTCCAATCTGGCGCTGGCCGATTACGGCCAATACCGCAGCCAGATTGGGCTGAGCTTTCAGTTTTAACCGCAGAACACCAGGCGTACGCTATCAAGAGACAGCTGCGCTTGGCCTATCGCTTTAAGCACCGCTTCTTGTTCTTGTTTCACGTCCGCCACCAAGCTTTTAGGCATGTTGGGATTGTGCTGGCTTAGCGCATGCAAGCGCGCCAAACGTCCTTCGTAGGCTTCCACCGCTTTGTTCATGGCGCGTTCAATCATCTTGTTGAGCTGGCCGCCACCGAGCTTTTCCAGCTTGGCGATTAATGGCTCAATTTGTGTTTGTTTTTGCTCGACCAAGCCGCGCGCTGTGCCTTTTTTCAGCGGCAGGACAAAGGCGGGTAGCTCGCCATTATTGACCTTTAAATCGCCCTTAGGCGTCATCATCAGGTGCATGGCATTGGGGGGCAAAAAGCGTTCTATCGCCAAGGCCTTGGGCGCAGGGCAGCGTGCCACAAATTGCAGTTCCAAATAACAATCGCCCGTTTTGTAGTCGTGATCTTCGATGTAGCCTGCGGCGGCGTTGCCCGCAGGGCCGCTGGTAATCAGCTCTAGGGCTTGGTCGATAAAGGGGTGTTCCCAGCTTAAAAACTGCACATCATCGCGCGCCAAGGCCACTTCACGACGTGTGGTGGCCATAAAGCCATCCTCGGGCAAGTGCGGCAGATCAGGAACCAGCATGTGATCGCCTGGGGCGATGGTGATGCAATCACCGCCTAGGTCGATGACTTCCAGGCCAAAGGCACCGGCAAAGAGCTCGATAAAATCATTGAGCTCGGCTTCGTCTTCGATGTGGGTCAGGGTCATTTCTTTAGCCAAGGCTTTGGCGCGGCTGGGGTGGCATGAGTGCAACTCCAGCAAGCGGTCGCGGCCTGCTTCCAGCTGCGCCAGCAAGCCTTGCTGCTCTTGGCTTAGGGTTTGAATCAGCTCAGCCAGCCCTTCGCCCGTTTGCACGGCGTGCTCGATGGCCGCTTGGTGGCGCTCCAACAGTGTTTGCGCGGCGGGGTTGGGGCGGCTGAATAAATCCAGCCCTTGGCTGAGCACTTGGGCATAACGGCCTGTTGTATGTTCGGCAAAAACAGGGATATGAATTTGAATATCGTGTTTTTGGCCGATGCGGTCGAGGCGACCGATGCGCTGCTCGATCAGGTCGCAGTTAAAGGGCAGATCAAAAAGCACCAGATGACGAGCAAACTGGAAGTTGCGCCCCTCTGAGCCAATTTCCGAGCACAGCAAAATGCGCGCACCTTGCTCGTGATCGGCAAAGTAGGCCGCAGCGCGGTCGCGCTCGATCAAATCCATGTTTTCGTGGAAAACGGCTACTTGTACGCCTGCGCTTTCCCACAGCCAGTGCTCTAAATCCAATACGGTTTGGGCGTGATGGCAGATCAGCACCAGTTTTTCTTTGGCGGTCTGTTGCAGTAAGTTCAGCAGCCAAGGGCAGCGTGAATCGCTGTCGCACCAGTTCAGCCTGCCTTGCTCTGGGTAAAAATTGAGGGCGGGCAGGTCGTCGTCCACAGGCTTAGGCAGCGGGCTGATATGAGCCACGCGCTTGGGAAATCCTGCGACACCTTGGCGGGTGTTGCGATAAAGCGCACGCCCAGGACCGTGGCGGTCGATCAGAATGCTTAAGAGTTTGCTGCGGTTCTCTGGGCTTAAATCGTCGCAGTCTTCTTCGGGTAACAGCTGCGCTAGCCTTTGTGCTTGTGCCGCGCTCAAGTTTTCACCTGAGGCCAGCGCGCCCGCCAGTTCGGCAATGGGCTGATAGGCTTGTTGCTCGGCTAAAAATTGCGCAAGGCTTGGGTAGCGCTCAGGGTCGAGCAGACGCAGACGCGCGTAATGGCCTTGAATACCCAGCTGCTCTGGCGTGGCCGTCAGTAGCATCAGCCCTGCGGTTTTTAACGACAGCTCTTCGACCAGCTCGTAGGCGCTGTCGATCTCATCGCCGTCCTCGCTCCAGTGCAGATGATGCGCTTCGTCCACCACCAGCATGTCAAAGGTAGTGGCGTGAATTTGCGCGCTGACGCTTGGGTGCGTGGCTAAAGTCAGAGGGCAAAGAAACAGCTGGTTATGG
>JAYRHO010000306.1:0-3709 GCA_041907245.1 Saccharospirillaceae bacterium | reverse complement strand
TCTTTACTCAGTAGATCCAGCTCATTATCTACGCCGACAAAGCGCATCCGTGTGAGGTAGTTCACTATCACGCGCAGACGATCCATCCCCGTAAGGTTATCGCTCCAGCGGTCGGGCTGATTGCCGTACATCACTTTAAAAAACTCGTGGCCTTGTGCGCTTTGCATAAAGGCGCAGGCTTCTTGGCTTAGCTTTTGCGCTTGCGCCACCGACCACATAGGCGGCAAGCCCGCGTGCGTCATGCACCAACGCTGCTGGTCATCGGTCACCAGCAAAGGCTGGCAGCGCAGCCAGTGCAGCAGCTCATCACAGTCGGGGGCAGCCAGTAGCGGCTGCAAGGTGTCGTGTTTTTTTAGGGCGTGACCGCCAAAATACACCGCCAGCAAATGCAAATCGTGGTTGCCCAGCACCACCTTGGCCTGTGTGCCCAAGCCCTTGATAAAGCGCAGTGTTTCTAAAGACTGTGGGCCGCGATTGATAAGATCGCCTGCAAACCACAGCCGGTCTTGCGCGCTAAACGCAAACGTTTTGAGCAGGCGCTCAAGCGGCTTAAAGCAGCCTTGCACATCACCGATGGCGTAGGTGGCCATGTCTAGCCCTCCGCAACCAGCGCATCGGCAATGCGCACATAGTCGGCAAGGCTTAGGTTTTCTGGACGCAGGTTGGTATCTAAGCCCAAGGCCGTGATTTGCTCGGCGCTCATCAGATTTTTCAAGGTGTTGCGGATGGTTTTGCGGCGCATGTTGAAGGCTTCGCGCACCACGCGCTCAAGCATTTTGACGTCCTTGGCGGGGTGGGGCAGTACTTCGTAAGGGCTTAAACGCACAATGGCGGAATCCACCTTGGGCGGTGGGTTAAAGCTGCCAGGGCCTACGATAAACAACGGCTCTACCTTGCAGTAGTACTGCGCCATGATGCTTAAGCGCCCGTAATCGCCACTGCCAGGGGCGGCGGCGAGGCGCTCGACTACTTCTTTTTGCAGCATAAAGTGCATGTCTTGCACTATGGCGTGGTGCGCCAGAAAGTGAAAAATCAGCGGTGTTGAAATGTTGTAGGGCAGGTTGCCGACGATGCGCAGGCGCTGGCCAGGCTTGAGCAGCGTGCGAAAGTCGAACTTCAGCGCATCGCCTTCGTGGATGCGAAACTCAGGGAAGTTAAAAAACTTAGTGCGCAAAATGGGGATTAAATCGCGGTCAAGCTCGACCACATCCAGCTTGCCACAGGCTTCTAACATCGGCTCGGTCAGCGCGCCCATGCCTGGCCCTATTTCCACCAAAGCCTCGCTGGCCTTAGGGTTGATGGCCTTGATGATCTTGCCGATCACATACTGATCGTGCAAAAAGTTCTGGCCAAAGCGTTTGCGCGCCTTGTGGCCGTGGGCGGTAGAAAGGTGTTGGGTCATGCCGAGCCTTTGTTATGTCAGTTTAAGTGGTGGGGTTGGGCATCTAAACCCGATGCTTTGCCATGTGCTGCGCGACCTGAATTGCCGTCAGCAGACTGCCGCTGTCGGCTTGGCCTGTGGCGGCAAGATCCAAAGCCGTGCCGTGATCGACCGAGGTACGAATAACGGGCAGCCCTAGGGTGATATTGGCTGCGCGGCCAAAGCCGTGGTGTTTGAGTACAGGCAGCCCTTGGTCGTGGTACATGGCCAAAGTCGCGTCGGCGTTTTGCAGGTATTTAGGGGTGTAGAGCGTATCGGCGGGCAGCGGGCCGATCAGTTGCAGCCCTTGTGCGCGCAGCAGATCGAGCGTAGGGCTGATGATGTCCAGCTCTTCACGCCCTAAATGGCCGTCTTCACCCGCGTGGGGGTTTAATCCTGCAACCAATATGCGCGGCTTGGTGATGCCAAAAAATTGCACGAGGTCGTGGTGCAAAATCCGCAATATGCGTTCGATGCGCTCGGGGGTGATGGCATCGGCCACGGCTCTTAGGGGCAGGTGAGTGGTCACTAGGGCGACGCGCAGGTCGTTGGTGGCCAGCATCATCACCACCTCAGGCACGGCGCAGTAATCGCGAAAGTATTCGGTGTGCCCCGTAAAGGCGATGCCTGCGTCATTGATGATGCCTTTGTGTACAGGGGCGGTCACTATGCCATCCCAAGTGCGATCCAGTGCGCCTTGCACCGCGATGCGCAAGGTTTCCAGCACATAAGTACTGTTTTTGACGTTAAGCTCGCCTGCGACCACGGATGCTTCCAGTGCCACAGGGTAAACGCACAGCTCACCTGCCGCCGAAGGCTTAGGCGCGTCGCTTGCAGCAAAAAAGCGTAGGTTTAAGTGCAGGCATAAAGCCTCAGCGCGCTCTAAGAACAACAGCGGGTCGCCAATCACAATCAGCTCGCAATCGTGATTTTGCTGCGCGATTTGAACGCACAGGTCAGGGCCGATGCCCGCAGGTTCACCGCTGGTGATGGCTAGGCGCTGCATCATGATTTGATCTCGACATAGGCTTCGGAGCGAATTTTACGCAGCCAGATGGGCAGTTCTTCTTCAAAGCGGCGCTGGTAGAGCATGTTGCGTACTTGGTTGCGCTGATTTTCGACGCCAACGTCGGTTTCACGCTTGGCCTGCACTTCAAGGATGTGCCAGCCAAATTGGGTGTGAAAGGGCGCGCTGACTTTGCCGACTGGGCTGTCGAGCATCACTTGGTTGAACTCAGGCACCATGTCGCCTGCATTCACCCAGCCTAAGCTCCCGCCTTGGGTGCTGCTGCCTGGGTCATTGGAGTATTCACGCGCCAAGGTGGCGAAGTTGTCGCCTTGTTTGAGACGCCCAGCGAGGTCGTCGGCCAGTTGTTTGCTGGCCTTGTCGTCGCGCAGTTCGTTGGGGGCAATCAGGATATGACGGGTTTGGTATTGCGTAACCAGCTGAGTGTTGCCGCCGCGTTTTTCCAGCAGTTTGATGATGTGAAAGCCGCTGGCGCTGGGGATGGGGCCTTCGATGGCTCCTTGGCTCATTTTGGCAACCAAAGCGGCAAAGAGCGCAGGCAGCTGGGCTTCTTTACGCCAGCCCAGATCGCCGCCTTCTAGGGCGGTGCGGCTGTTGGATTCGGTCATCGCGGTCTTCTTGAAATCCGCGCCTTGGCGCAGTCTGTTGGCGATATCGAGGGCTTTGGCTTCGGCGGCTTTAATGTCGGCGGGCTTGGCTTCGGCGGGGGTGGCAATGAGGATATGCCCCAAACGGTATTCGGCCGAGGACGCCATCTTGCCTAGGTCGGAGGCCAGAAAGTAGTCGATGTCTTGGTCGGTAATCTGAATGCGCTCGCCGACTTGAAAGCGCTGCACCCGCGAAATACGCATTTCATCCATGATTTGCTGGCGCGCGGTGGCAAAGGGCACGCCTTCTTTTTCCATGGTCTGACGGAACTGGCTGAGAGTTAGGTTATTTTGTGCGGCAATGCGTTGCAGGGCGTCGTTGAGCTGTTCGTCACTGATGCGAATGTTGCCGCGATCGGCCATTTGCAGCTGAATGCTGTCCAAAATGAGCTTATCCAGCACTTGGCTGCGCAAGGCTTGAGCGTCGAGATCTTTGGCGCTGGGGTTTTGTTTTTTGACCAAAGCCACTTGCTGATCCAGCTCGCTGTTCATAATGATGTCGTCTTCAACGACCGCCGCCACCGAGTCCAACAGTTTGGGCGTGGCTTGCGCCAAGCCTGCGCACAGCAGGAGCAAGGTGGCGCATAAGGGTTTAGCGAGCTTGGGTGTTGTGAT
>JAYRHO010000305.1:0-7783 GCA_041907245.1 Saccharospirillaceae bacterium | reverse complement strand
GCAATTTCCTCTGGTTGGCCAAAGCGCCTGCTCGGAATGGTCGCTAGGATGGCTTCTTTTTGCGTTTCAGGCAAGACTTCTGTCATGTCTGTTTGAATAAATCCTGGGGCAACGCAGTTCACACGAATGTTGCGACTGGCTATTTCTTGCGCCAAAGAACGGCTAAAGCCTTCTAGCCCTGCTTTGGCCGCTGCGTAATTGGCCTGTCCTGCGTTACCCGTCGTGCCAATGATGGAGCTGATGTTAATGATCGCGCCGTCTTTCACTTTCAGCATGGGTTTTACCATGCTTTTGCAGACGCGGAACACTCCACTTAAATTGGTATGGATAACTTCATCCCATTCTGCATCGCTCATGCGCAAGAACAAATTATCGCGAGTAATACCTGCGTTATTGACCACCGTATGAGGCGTACCAAAACGCGCGAGGAAGTCCTTTAGAGCCTCATCACACTGTGCGCCATCGGCAATGTTTAACACCACCGCGTCGTTATTCGGGTTGATGGCTTGCAGCTGCGTACGAATGCTGTCTGCACCCGAGGTGCTGGTGGCGCTGCCCACGACGCGATAGCCTGCTTGCGCCAAGTACAGCGCAATGGCCTTACCGATACCACGGCTGGCGCCCGTGACTAAAGCCAGTTTTTGTTCACTCATTATGCTTCCTTATAAACGCGCCAAAGTGGCCGCAAGTGCGGTGCTATCGCCCGTCGTTATAGTTTCCAAGCTGTCATCAATACGCTTATTCAACCCTGCTAATACCTTGCCTGGGCCAAACTCCACCGCCAATGCCCCCGCTGGGCAGCAAGCCTGCACCGCGCCAATCCAATTCACTGGGCTATACAGCTGCTCAAGCAACAAGGGGCTGATTTGCGCCAAGGTTGCAGGCTGATTGGTGACGTTGTGGTACACAGGAAACTCAGGGGCGCGAAAGGCCACTTTGGCCAAGGCTTCGGCAAATTTCTCTGCCGCCGCTTTCATCAATTTAGAATGGAATGGGCCGCTGACCGACAAAGGCAACGCGCGCTTTGCGCCTGCGGCTTTGGCCAGCTCTATGGCTTTTTCAATACCCGCCATAGCACCTGCAATGACGACTTGGCCTGGGGCGTTAAAGTTGGCGGGATCTACGGGAGCCACGCTGGAAGCTTCGGCACAAACCACACGAATCTGCGCCTCGGTTAAGCCCAAAATGGCGGCCATACCGCCCTGACCTGCGGGCAAGGCCGCGTCCATCAGCTCACCGCGCGTGCGCACCAAGCGCACTGCGTCGGTAAAGCTTAAGGCATTGGCGGCCACCAACGCAGAGTATTCACCCAAAGAGTGCCCTGCCCCTGCCAGCACTTTTAAGGCAGGCTTTTGCGTTTTGACTACGCGCCACAGCGCCACGCTGGCCGTAAGCAAGGCAGGCTGAGTGTTGTAGGTCAGATTTAAGGTTTCGGCTGAGCCGTTTTGCACCATGTCCCACAAATCAAAATTGAGCGCCGTGCTGGCCTCCGCAAAAGTAGCTTGAACTTCTGGATATTCGGCAGCCAAATCGGCCAGCATACCGACCTGCTGCGCACCTTGGCCTGGAAATACGGCAATAATTTCAGTCATGAAAACTCCAAAGCTTGAGCTTGGCTCAAAACAGGGCTAAGTCTATGAAAGGATTAACAATCTACCAATCCATCTTGGTGCACAAGATTATTGCATTAGATTCATTCATCAAAGGGGATTTTTATTTTTTCTTGTAGTTCTTGCAAAGCTTGCTCAAGCGCAGGCTTATCAAAAGCTTCGGCTTGTTTACTGACGTAATTTAAGGCGTGTAAGAAAGTGCGCTTGTCCGAACTGCCGTGCGTTTTAACGACTATGCCATCCACGCCCAGCATCAGGGCACCACTGTTACGCGCAGGCGACATACGCGCTTCGATGTGATTGACGGCGCGCCACCACAGCGGCATAAAAAAACGTCTAAGCCAATGCTGTTTAAATTCGGCGTGCATTTGTTCAATCAACCAATAACACAGGCTCTCACTGGCCTTGAGCACCGCATTACCAACAAAGCCGTCGGTAATTAACACGTCCAGCTCGCCTTGGTAAATGTCATTACCTTCGGCAAAACCCACATAGGCATCACCGAGCATGGCTTGCAAGCGTTGATCACAGTCTTTGATGCGCTCGGTGCCTTTGGTGACTTCCTTACCCACATTCAATAAGGCAAGCTTCGGCTCAGGAGTAATAAAGCGCGCACTCCAGCAATAGCCCAGTGCCGCAAACTGCATTAAAAGATCGGTCGGAACATTGAGATTGGCACCCAGATCCAGCATTAAAAGTGGCTTATGACGGGTGGGTAAAAGCGTGGCCAGCGCGGGGCGATCTATGCCGTTGAGCGTCCCCAATATAGCCATAGACAGCGCCATCAGTGCGCCGGTATTGCCTGCGCTTAACACCGCTTGCGCACGGCCTTCTTTCACTTCGCGCAAAGCTTGCGCCATAGTGGAATTTAACCCATCACGCAGAACGCGCGCAGGCTTATCGCTCATCGCAATTTGGCTTTCACAGCCAACGCAGGTAACGCGGTCGAACGACCTAAGATAGCGAATAGCGAAGTTAAGCTCGCTTTCTACTATGCAGATAATAAGGCGTGCATCAGGACGCTGCTTCAGCAGCTTTTTACAGGCCTTTAACGCAACGCGGGGACCGAAGTCCCCGCCCATGACATCGACTGCAATGCTAAACATGCTGAGTGTTTAGGAGCCGAAGTCTTAGTTGCTGCCAGTCTCTACGACTTTTTTACCACGGTAAAAGCCATCGGCGCTTACGTGGTGACGACGATGAGTTTCGCCGCTGGTTGGATCGGTGGTCAGAGCGATGGCGGACACATCCAGCGCATCGTGTGAACGACGCATACCACGCTTAGAACGAGATGGTTTGTTTTGTTGAACTGCCATTTTGAGGCTCCTAACTAATCGCTATTTCTATTTGAGCTTAGCCAAAACATCAAACGGACTAGGCCGCTTAATATTGGAATTTGTTGTTTTCGGCTCAGGCTGTTTGGGTTGGCACGTTTCATTGTGATGCGTTGGAAACATGGGCAGTGCCAAGAGCACTTCATCTTCCAACACGGTCCACAAATCCAGATAACCGTCTTCTTCCAACTCGACAGGCTCCAGCTGCTTGGGCAACTGACGCGCTTGTTCGTCGTTTAAAACCAGTCCAAGTTGAAAGCGACTCTCGACAGGGACTTCCACCCCTTCAAGACAACGCTGACAAGTCATGACCACTTTTGTATTGCAGTTACCTGTCACCAGTCTGTGCTTTTCCTGATCTTGATGAAATTCAATTTCACAGGTCACAGGAGCGGTGCATTCTAACACCGCTTCTTGCAATCGGGGTAGGTTTTGAGCGTCGATTTTGGCATTAAGTCTTTGATTTCCATTGACTAATTTCACCGCATCAACACGTTTAGGTAACTGAGCCTCTGCCATAGTGCGCGACATCATAGGTATGCAATGCCCTTGTGTCAAAATTATTTATCGCAAACTGAGTGTTTGCTGCGTTAAGAGCGTGGCCATGCCTTTGCCCATGTTGGTACCGAGCTTGCGCATAAAGTCTTCCCAAGGATTGGGACGGAAGGAAAAATCCGCCAATTCTTCGGTATTGAGCTTTTCACGCGCAATCTGACTGCTAGAGCCTAAGCCGTCAATCAAGCCCAACTCCAAGGCTTGCTCGCCAGACCAAATCAGGCCACTAAACAGCTCGGGGTGATCGGCGTCCTTTAAGCGCTCACCACGGCCTTTTTTCACCTGTTCGATAAACTGCTTATGAGTGACAGCCAAAACACTTTGCCAGAACGCTTTTTCATCGGCGTTTTCAGGCATAAAAGGGTCTAAGAAGCCCTTGTGCTCGCCTGCGGTGTACTGACGACGCTCGATCCCCAGCTTTTCCATCGCGCCCGTAAAACCAAAGCCTGAACCCACTACACCGATAGAACCCACCAAGCTGGCCTTGTCGGCATAGATTTCATCGGCGGCGGCGGCAATGTAATACGCACCCGATGCCCCCAAATCCACAATCACCGCATACACAGGAAAACCTGGGCGAGTTTCTTTTAGACGATTGATCTCATCGTACACATAGCCTGCCTGCACAGGGCTACCACCTGGGCTGTTTATGCGCAAAATCAACCCAAGGGCATTTTGATCTTTAAAGGCGTCGCGAATACCGCCAATGAGGTTATCGGCGCTGGCGTCTTGGTCGGCGGCAATCACACCATTGACCTCCACCACAGCAGCGTATGAACCCGCAGGCTTACCTCCAACCTCATCGGGTAAGCGAAACAGTAATAAAATGCCAATTAAATAGGCGAAGGTCAGCAGTTTAAAAAAGATGCCCCAGCGTCGTGCGCGACGTTGTTCGCCCTGTACTTCCAGCACCAGCTTTTCGATCAGCTTCCATTCACGGCTGTTGTTGCTTGGGCGATTTAGGCCCGGTTCTTGATTATCCATGGTGTTTCATCCACTCGTTAAGTTCGCGCATGCTATGGCAAAGAGCCAGTGGCTTACAAGAGAGCAGGCGCGCTTGATCGTGCGCACCGTGCGACATGGCCACCGAGGCCACGCCTGCGGCATTGGCCATATCCAAGTCGTAGGTGGTGTCGCCAATCATTAAGGCTTCACTTTTATCCACGCTCAGCTCTTGCAGCAGCTCATTAAGCATTAAAGGATCGGGCTTGGAGCGCGTTTCATCGGCGCAGCGACTGGCAGCAAAAAAATGCCCCAAATTCAGCTCACGAAACATGCGATCCAGCCCTTTGCGTTTTTTACCCGTCGCCACCGCCAACACATGGCCGCGCACCAAAAGGTCTTGCAACAGTTCCAAAACCCCAGCAAAAGGCGCCATAGCCACCGCGCTATCGCGAATAAAAAAGCGCCCATAAACAGGAATCAGGGCGTCGATCTCGGCCTCTGCGATACTCGGCCAAAGCACGCGAATGGCCTCAGGCAAGCCTAAACCAATGATGTTTTGCACCTGCGCATCGCTGACCTTGGGTAAATTTTGCTCACGCGCAGCCTGCTGCATGCTATCGACAATACGCGCGGTGGAATCCACCAAAGTTCCGTCCCAGTCAAAGACCACCAATTTAAAACGTGGCATAGCAACCTACTCGCTCATAAATTGCCAGCAGCTCGTCATCGGGCTTGGCGATAAGTTTAAGCGACTTGCCCGACTCAGGATGGCGAAAACTCAGCTCATAAGCATGCAAGCACAGGCGCTTGATGCCATTTTGCTTATCGATACCTTGCTGCACTTTGTCGCTGTATTTTTCATCGCCTGCAATGCTAAAACCCTGAAATTGGCAGTGCACCCGAATTTGATGCGTACGCCCGGTAATGGGCTCGGCTTCTATTAAAGAGTAATGCGCTCCCGCAGACAGCAGCTCAGTGCGCGTGTGCGAAGCTTTGCCGTCTTCATCGACCATGACCATACGCTCGCCCGACTGGCGCTCAAACTTATGCAAAGGGGCTTTGACCTCTTTTATTGCCGCAGGCCATTTGCCATGCACCAAAGCCAAATAACGCTTACTGATGCCGTTTTTATTCACCAACATACGCTGCAAGCCCAAGAGCACTGGGCGCTTTTTGGCTACCAAAATAATGCCCGATGTATCGCGGTCTAGCCGATGCACCAGCTCCAGAAAATCGTGGCTGGGGCGCATTTTGCGCAGAGCTTCAATCAAGCCCAAGCTCACGCCACTGCCGCCGTGCACCGCTAAACCCTGAGGCTTATTAACGGCAATCAACCCCTCATCCTCATAAAGAATGGCGGCCTCCAAATGATGCTTTAAGCCATCGGACACCTCGGGCGTGGCCAATTTCTCTGGCAAACGCAAAGGTGGAATACGCACCAGATCGCCTTCTTCGATGCGCGTATCGGCCTTGGCACGGCCTTTATTGACCCGCACCTCGCCCTTGCGCACGATGCGATAAACCAAGGTTTTAGGCACACCCTTTAGCAAGGCAATCAGAAAATTATCCAGCCGCTGACCTGCATTGGCCACCGTAACACGGACAAGGGAAACCTTGCTGGTGTCGATTTCGTAATAAGACATAGTTTGCGAGGCCCAAACAATATTGCTATATTCGCCAAGCCCAAAATCTGGCTGGCGCTTAACCCGCCCTTAAAAGCCTAGGGCAAGGCCGATAAAACGGCACAGTATAAGGAAGAAGACCCTGTCTTAATACTCTTCCTGAAGAATAAATAGAGCGGCGATTCAAACCATACCGCTTAGTGAGATCAACCACGCAATCGAGCGGGCCATCTCGCATTAACAAATTATGGCGATGTGGGTGCACAACAAACTAGAGGCACCACTGCGAGGAACTGGGCACAGCATAAAAGCGCCAGCACCTTACAAAGCAACGCGTAAACATTTTGCTAGTGGCGAACAACGCCCGCTGTACCTTGCACTTAGAGAAAAAGTACAGCATGAAAAGAATGCTTATTAACGCAACCCAATCCGAAGAGTTGCGTGTCGCCCTAGTCGATGGGCAAAAACTGTTTGATTTGGATATCGAATCTGGCTCTCGTGAACAGAAAAAATCCAACATCTACAAAGGCAAAATCACCCGCATCGAACCCAGTCTTGAAGCCGCCTTCGTGGACTTCGGCGCGGAACGTCATGGCTTTTTGCCCTTAAAAGAAATCACCCGCGATAACTTCAGCAAAGATCCAGGCCAAGGCCGCATCAATATCAAAGATGTGCTGCAAGAAGGCCAAGAAATCATTGTGCAAGTCGACAAAGAAGAACGTGGCAACAAAGGCGCAGCCCTTACCACGCAAATCTCTTTGGCGGGCCGTTATTTGGTGCTGATGCCCAACAACCCACGCGCAGGCGGCATTTCTCGCCGCATCGAAGGCGACGAACGCACCGATTTGCGCGAAGCCATGAAAGACGTCGAAGTCCCCAACAAAATGGGCGTCATCGTTCGTACCGCAGGCATTGGCCGCAGCCCCGAGGAGCTGCAAGCCGACTTAGACTACTTAGTACGCCTATGGGAAGCCATTGGTCGCGCCGCCGAAGAGCGCAGCGCTCCTGTGCTGCTGCTGCAAGAATCCAACGTCATTATTCGTGCTATCCGCGACTACCTGCGCCCCGATATTGGCGAAGTCTTGATCGATACCGACCAAGCCTTTGAAGAAGCCATCACCTTCGTTCAGCAAGTGATGCCCAGCCTGCAACACAAATTCAAGCGTTACACCGACAGCATTCCGTTGTTTAACCGCTACCAAATCGAAAGCCAAATTGAATCGGCTTTCCAGCGCGAAGTGAAACTGCCCTCAGGCGGCTCGATCGTTATCGACCCGACTGAAGCCTTGGTGTCCATCGACATCAACTCCTCCAAAGCCACCAAAGGCACCGACATCGAAGACACCGCCTTCAACACCAACCTCGAAGCCGCCGATGAAATTGCCCGTCAATTGCGTCTGCGCGACATGGGTGGTTTGGTCGTAATCGACTTCATCGACATGCTCAACCCCAAGCATCAGCGCGACGTTGAAAACCGCTTGAAGCTGGCCTTGGAAATGGATCGTGCGCGCGTACAGGTCGGCAAAATTTCTCGTTTTGGCCTGATGGAAATGTCTCGCCAACGTTTACGTCCTTCGTTGGATGAAACCAGCGGCCACGTTTGCCCTCGTTGCAACGGCACGGGTGTGGTGCGTGACATTCAGTCCACTGGCCTGTCTATTTTGCGCCTGATCGAAGAAGAAGCCGCCAAAGAAAACACTGGCGAAATTCGCGCCAT
>JAYRHO010000304.1:0-4227 GCA_041907245.1 Saccharospirillaceae bacterium | reverse complement strand
GCCTGACACCTACGCCTATTTGGCTCAGCCCAAACAAAGCAAAAAAGACCTGTTCACCTTGATCAAAGCGGAAGAAGAGCAAGACGCCCAAGATACGCGCGCCGAGCAAAACGCTTTCAGCCAAGAAGAACAAGAGCTGTCCGCCAAAGACAAAAAAGCCTCGGCTTCAGCCTTACAAAACTCACAAAGCGAAGGCGATAGCAAGGTACTGCGCGAGCTAAAAAGCCGCGATAAAGAAGTACGCAGCCACGAGCAAGCCCACATAAGTCGCGGCGGCGGGCATACAGGCAGAGCCAGCTTTACCTATCAAACAGGCCCAGACGGTGAACGCTATGCCGTGGGCGGCGAAGTTCCTGTCGATATCAGTGAAGTTAAAAACGACCCACAGGCCACCCTTGAAAAAATGGCACAAGTCCAGCAAGCCGCACTGGCTCCTGCTGAACCCTCAGGGCAAGACCGCCAAGTCGCCGCCAAAGCAGGACAAATTGCCGCACGCGCCATGAATGAGCTGGTCGAAGAAAAACGTGCTGCGCGCGAAGAAATATTGAAAGCGCGTGAAATAGACGCCGCCAAAGCCAAAGAAGAACTCGAAAAAGCCAAAAAAGAGCAAAAGAAAGCCGATGAAAAAGCCGACAAGGATGAGTTTGTCAGTACGGCCGAGCGTTTTGCCGAATACAACGCTCGCACACAACGCATCAACCAAACCCTGCTGGAATTGAGCATGCCGCATCAACCCAGCGCAGGTCAGCTGTTAAACCAAATTATCTAAGGCGCTGTTTGCTGGCGCTTATTCCCTGCCTTGTCTTCCGCAATCAGCTGCCACGCCGCGCCCTTGGCCGCTGCACAGTCGATACGAAAATGCCCTGAATACACCAGCTCGCCTTGGCATTTATCCCCGCCCTTTTGCAGCCACACCGCCTTCACGCCCATGCCGTCGTCGTACACCATACCCTCTAACACGGCATCCGTGTCAGACCATTTCACAAAATCGAGGACAGGCGCTTCGTTATCTGGAAAGCTGGCTTTATCCTTGGGGTCGGTACCTGCTTTGCGCTCAATGTCATTGTTAAAACCATCGCCATCGATATCGGGGTCGGAGTTATCGCCTACGCCATCGCCGTCCATGTCCGCCCATTCTTTTGCATCGCGCGGGAAGGCATCCTGAGCGTTAGGCACGCCATCGCCGTCCATGTCATCGTCCAAGGCGTCAGGAATGCCGTCTTTATCCAAATCAGGCGGGGTGGAATTTTTATCGCGCGGATCAAACCCCAGTTTTTTCTCGTAATCGTTATTGATGCCGTCACCGTCTAAATCGGGGTCGGAATTATCCCCCACGCCATCACCGTCCAAATCTGCCCATTCGCTCAGGTCGCGTGGGAAAGCATCCTGAGCATTAGGAACGCCATCGCCGTCCATGTCTTCGTCTAGGGCGTCGGGAATACCGTCACCATCTAAATCGGGCGGAGTGGATTTAGGGTCGCGCGGGTTAAAGCTCAATTTGATTTCATCTTCGTTACTGATGCCATCACCGTCGATATCGGGGTCGGAATTATCGCCCAAGCCATCGCTGTCCATATCCGCCCATTCTTGTGGGTCGTACGGGAAAGCATCTTGGGCATTGGGCACGCCATCGCCGTCCATATCATCGTCCAAGGCATCGGGAATGCCGTCACCGTCTATGTCCGAGGGCACGGATTTCTTATCTTTTGGGTTAAACCCCAGCTGAGTTTCGTATTCGTTTTTGATGCCGTCGCCGTCGATATCAGGATCGGAATTATCGCCTAGGCCATCGCCGTCCATATCCGCCCATTCTTTCGGATCGCGCGGAAAGCGGTCTTGGCTGTTACTTACGCCATCACCGTCCATATCGTCATCGAGCGCATCGGGAATACCGTCTTTATCCAAATCCGCTGGCGTCGAGTTTTTATTGCGCGGATCTAAGCCCAATTTCACTTCGTACTCGTTATTGATACCGTCGCCATCGACATCGGGATCGGAATTATCGCCTAGGCCATCGCCATCGAGGTCAGCCCATTCGGTGGCCTCATAAGGAAAGGCATCTTGGTCATTTTTAACGCCGTCGCCATCGATATCGTCATCAAAGACATCGGGAATGCCATCACCATCGGTGTCGGCTGGGCTTGAGCTTTTGTCACGAGCGTCAAAGCCTAAGCGCGCTTCATAGTCATTGCTGATGCCATCGCCGTCTATGTCGTTATCGAGGTAGTCGGGAATGCCATCGCCATCCATATCGGCGGTTTTAAAGCTGTCGATGGTGCTAGCAGGCTTGGTGGCCGCTGAGCTTTGAGCCAAAGCCGTGCCGCTTGGCAGAGCCAGAAGCAGCACCGCAGTCAGTGCAGAGGGAAATATCAGTTTCATTGTTGTTATTATGTCTTTGAAAGAAAGGGGCTAGTTGATTTGGCACTGTATGCCACGGTTTTTACTGTCCACCAAAATGCCCGCTATATCCTTACCGTTATCAGGGCGCAACAATAAATAACCCTTGGAGCAAAAAGCAACCTTGCCCGATGGTTTTGGTGAAATTTTTATCTCCTGCTCTAGGCGCAAATCCAGCAAACGAAACTCATCCACCAGCGCGCTATCGGCGGGTGTGGAATGTCGAATGTAGCCGTAATACTCCAACGCCAGCACCGCCACAATAAGCCCCAACACAAAGCCTGCGGCCATAGGTTTTGCTAAATCTTTTTTCTCAGTCATGCGTTATTTTTCCCCAAGCTGGTAGCAGAGTCTGAGGTAGCCCCAGCTGCTGTAAAATGCGCGCCACCACAAAGTCGATTAAATCTTGCACGCTTTGAGGCTGATGATAAAAGCCTGGGCTGGCGGGCAGAATCACCGCGCCCATTTGCGTGAGTTTGAGCATGTTTTCCAAATGAATTTGCGAGTACGGCATTTCGCGTACCAGCAACAGCAATTTCTTACGTTCTTTTAAGGCGACATCGGCGGCGCGCTCAATCAAATTATCGCTGGCACCTGTGGCAATCGCCGACAGTGTCCCCGTACTGCATGGGCATACCACCAAAGCCCCCGTTTGCCCCGAGCCCGATGCCCAAGGCGCGAGCCAATCTTCACGACCAAAGACACGCAAGCGCTCCTCGTTTACCTGAAAATGCGCACGCAGAAACTGCGCTTGTGCTTGCACCTGCGCAGGCACGGCTAAATTGGCCTCGGTCGCCAGTACCAAAAGCGCGGCTTTGGAAATCAAAACATCCACGCTTTGCCCTTGCGCCAGCAGCACCTCAATCAAGCGCAAGGCATAGAGGCTGCCCGATGCGCCCGTTATGGCAACAGCAATACGGCTCATGCCTTGGCCTCAAGCGCCTGCACCAAACGCCTTGGCATGTTGGCAAAGCCACCGTTGGACATCACCACCACTTGATCGCCTGGGCGCACCGCGTTGACCACCGCTGCAATCAGCTCGTCGTGCTGGGTAAAAGCCAGCCCCGGCCTCGCACTGGCCTTAGCCACCTCGGCCAAGGACCAGCGAATATTGTCAGGCTGGAACCAAAAAGCTTGGTCGGCCAGAGCCACACTCTGTGCCAGCTCCTCTTTATGCGTACCCAGCTTCATGGTGTTGGAGCGCGGCTCCAGCACGGCAAAGAGGCGCGCATCGGGGTTTTGTTTGCGCAAACGCTGGTGCGCGCCATCTAAGGTGGTGGCAATGGCGGTGGGGTGATGGGCGAAGTCGTCAAAGACTTGCACGCCTGCGGCCTCGCCCACTTTTTCCATACGGCGCTTGACGCTGTGAAAGCTCTCCAGCGCTTGCGCGGCGATATCAGGCGCGACACCCACATGGTGCGCGCAAGCAATAGCGGCGATGGCGTTTTTGACGTTATGCACGCCCGTCAGCCCCCAATTCACCTGGATTTTGTACTCGCTGTGATTGCGGCAGAAGGCAAAGGCCGAGCCGTCTTCGGCCTTCAAGGACCAGTGCCAATCGGCGTCATCCGATGCCCCTGTGCGCTTCACGCTCGACCACAAGCCCTGCTTGAGCACGCGCTCCAGCGCTTCTTCGCCTTCTGGCAAAACGATCTGGCCGTTGGCAGGAACGAGGCGCACTAAATGGTGAAATTGGCGCTCGATGGCGGCCAAGTCTGGGAAGATATCGGCGTGATCGTATTCGAGGTTGTTCATCAATAAGGTGCGCGGCAAATAGTGCACAAACTTAGAGCGCTTATCGAAAAAAGCGGTGTCGTATTCGTCGGCTTC
>JAYRHO010000303.1:0-8280 GCA_041907245.1 Saccharospirillaceae bacterium | reverse complement strand
ATGATTGGGTAACTTATCAGCTGGGTGAAGAAAGCATCGATAAAATCACCGTGGAGTATTTTGATTTCATTGTGAAAAATACCGAGCACAAACGCTATCGTTTTTATCCCACAGTGTGGCGTAAAGATACGCAAGACATCAATAAAAATGGCAATTATTCTGAAGAAGTAGCCACTTACGATATGGCAATTTGCCAAATGGAAAATGGCGCTGTAAAAGAATGCAGCCCCAAACAACGTTTTTACGGTGAGCGCAAACGTCATCAGGCTGTCAATGAATTATGGAAAGCGGGTGAGTTTTCACGCTTTGCCGTGCCCTTTAAAGGCGAGTATTTTGTGGCCTGGCCTGCGGCAAGTGATGCTCAGGGCTGTTACCAATTAAATACCTTGGAGGCGTCTGGTTCGTTGTCGGCGCAGTTATTAAGCCCTACGGTATTAGGATTAAGTTCGCTGCGCTTTACCACCGAAGTCGTGCTTAAAGATCAGCCCAAAACCACGCTGGATTTACTGATCAGTGCCCCCACACAGGCGCGCTATAACATCACGGCGGCACTGTCGCACAATTACAGCGCGTTAAATCAAGAAGATCTGTATTTAGGCACAGGTGCAAACTTAAATCGCCTGTATTTAAACTACAACACCGACTCCGATTTCAAACGCATGGGCAGCCTAAGCGCCTATAAAAGTGGCGTGGAATTAACCGCAGGCAGCAAAGAAGCAGGCGAAATTATTTCAGGCTTAAACCAAAGCTACAGCAGCCTTACCCATAAATTTATTCGTGGCGCCGACGGCTACGACCAGCTTTGTGTTTTAAGTCCCGCCATGCCCAGCGCCACACCCACAGTGGATGAAAATGCCGCTGTGTACAGCCTAAGCTTCCGTGGCGTGGTCTACGGTAGTGTGCGCTATGAAAACGGTAAAGCCTGGATAGTGCGTTACCTCGATGGCAGCTGGGAAGCCTTATTACCTTAAGGCTCACTTTTGAAAAAACACAGTGCGATGCCTTGGGTGAAGTAGTTGACCATGAAAGCCATAAAAAAGAATGATACTGCTGACTATGCGCAGCAAGCTACTGTGTGTGTGGATATTGCGCAAGAAGCTTTGCAGTACGATATTTTTGAAGATAAAAATGTCCCTTCCCTTCGCCAGTAAATCCCAAATTTACTTTTATTGATTTATTTTCTGGGATTGGTGGCTTCCGTATGGCCATGCAAAATTTGCAAGGCCGCTGTGTTTTTTCGAGCGAGTGGGATGAAAAAGCGAAAGTTACCTATCAGGCCAATTACGGGGAAATTCCTTTTGGCGATATTACCCAAGAGGAAACTAAAAAACACATTCCTAACGGCTTTGATTTGCTCTGTGCAGGTTTTCCTTGTCAGGCATTTTCGATAGCAGGCAAGCGCGGTGGCTTTGAAGATACACGCGGCACGCTGTTTTTTGATGTGGCCGAGATTATTCGCCGCAAACAACCTAAAGCGATATTTTTAGAAAATGTAAAAGGCTTGCTAAGCCACGATAAAGGCAAAACATTGACTACCATTTTGAATGTTTTGCGTAACGACCTTGGTTATTACGTTCCTGAACCTGAAATTATCAACGCCAGAGACTTTGGTGTGCCACAAAATCGGGAACGCATCTATATCGTAGGCTTTCATCCAAGTCTTGGTATTAAGGATTTCTCTTATCCCAAGCCTTCTGAGCAAAAAGTGTGCTTTGCTGATATTAAAGAAAGAAAAGTTCCTAACACTCGCTATTATTTGTCCACCCAATACCTGAATACTTTAATTGCGCACAAGGAACGTCACGCACAAAAAGGCAACGGTTTTGGTTATGAAATTATTGATGATCAAGGTGTTGCTAATGCCATAGTGGTTGGTGGTATGGGGCGTGAGCGTAATTTGGTTTATGACCACCGTATTACGGACTTTACGCCCACCACTCAGATTAAAGGCGAAGTTAATCGGCAAGGCATCCGCAAAATGACTCCTAGAGAGTGGGCAAGACTACAAGGATTTCCAGACAATTTTATTATTCCTGTTGCCGATGCCTCTGCTTACAAGCAATTTGGCAATTCTGTAGCGGTTCCTGCCATTCAGGCTACGGCCTTAGCCGTGCTTAGAAAAATTGGAGTGCCAATAAATGCTGACGGGAAATAAAGGCGAGTGGGGTGAGGTCTACGCACTGCTAAAGATATTGGCGGACAAAAAGTTGTATGCAGGTGATGCTCAGCTAAATCGCATTGAAAATATTATTTATCCGATCATCAAGGTATTGCGCGATGAAACTCAGGGTACGCATGAATTTCATTATGATAATGATTTAGTCGTGATTACCGCAGCAGGAAAGGAGAAGCGTATTGCTATAGCTGAGTTTCAGCGGCAAGCTTACCTGTTGCTGGATCAGATAAAAAACCAAACACAATCGACTTTCTCTCTTCCTGAAGTCGAGCAGTTTATGCAAACTTTTGGCAGTCATTCTCTTAAAGCGAAATCCTCGCGCAAAACGGATATTCGTGTAATGGTGCATGATTTTCGCACCGGCATGAAGCCTGAGTTGGGATTTAGTATTAAATCTCAAATTGGTAGCGCGGCAACTTTGCTCAACGCAGGCAAAACCACCAATTTTATTTGCCGTATATCCAGCCGTATTGAAGATGCTGCCGTAGCGCAGATTAATGCCATAGATACCAAACATAAAATCCGTGACCGCATGCAAGCTTTGCAGGCTTATGGTTTAAGGCCTTTTCGTCCTGAATCAAAAACTTTTGAGAATAATCTCACTTTGATTGACAGTGCCTTGCCTCGCATTGTTGCAGAAGCACTGTTGCTATTTTATCGCGGCGAAGCCAGTTATATGGCGGATATTACGGAAAAGCCTAATGCTCTTAACCCTCTGGCTTTTGATTTAAGTTCAGGGCATCGTTTTTATGAGTACAAATTAAAGCGATTGTTGGTCGATGTGGCTTTAGGCATGATGCCTGCACAGGCTTGGAACGGGCAGCTTGATAGCACAGGCGGATACTTGATCGTTAAGCAAGACGGTGATGTGGTTTGTTATCATATTTACAGCCGTAATGATTTTGAGAACTACCTTTTTGCCAATACCAAGTTGGATACAGCAAGTAGCTCAAAGCATGACTTTGGTCAGATTTATCAAGAAAACGATGAGCAATTTTTTAAGCTGACTTTGCAAATTCGTTTTATTTAATACAACGGTAAAGCCTGGATAGTGCGTTACCTTGATGACAGCTGGGAGCCTTATTACCTTAAGAGCGTATTTTTAAGGAATAAAAAACAGGGCTGTGATGGTCCTGTTTTTTTATGAGAAAAATCTAAAAGAATAAGCCGGCTTCCAATTGCGCTTCTTCGCTCATTCTATCTTTGTGCCAAGGTGGGTCGAACACCAATTCCACCTGCACGTTTTTCACATTGGGAACTTTACCCACGCGGTATTGTACGTCAGCAACCATCACCGGCCCCATGCCACAGGTGGGGGCGGTCAGCGTCATCTCTATGCGCACATTTTGCTCGTCGATTTTAATGGCGTAAATCAGCCCAAGATCGTACAGATTGATGGGAATTTCAGGGTCGTAAATGGTGCGCAGTGCTTGAATAATTTGTTCTTCGTGCACTTTGTCATCGTGAAAATCTTCGTAAAAAATCTCTTCGGCTTCCAGCCCTAAAAGCCCTGCGTCCGTACCATCAACGCGCAACATATTGCCATTGAGCGTGACGGTATAATTGCCACCCAAAGCCTGATTTAAAATAACAAAGCTGCCTTCAGGAATTACGCTGGGCGCGCCTGAGGGCACCATGCGTGCAGGGCAATCGGCCTGCGCAACCACCATTCGTCTTTCCATGCTGCTCTCCTAAGAAAATGACTCGCCACAGCCACAGACGTTAGCGGCATTGGGGTTGTGGTATTTCAAGGCGCTGTTTAAACCTTCTTTAACGTAATCAATTTCGATGCCGCGTACTTTGGCTAAGGCATCTTGGGCCACATAAAAAACAAGCCCAGATATTTCGATTTTGTGATCGTCTGCTTGTGCGCTGCTAACCAATTCGATGTCGTATTTAAAGCCCGAGCAGCCGCTTTTTTTAATACCCAAATGTACGGCATTTTTATCGCTGTGCTTGGCTAAAAGTTTGCGCAAATGATCGCAAGCCGCTGCGGTTAGGGTGAAAATAGGTGCGTTAGGATCCCAGGTTTGTAAGCTCATAGCATTTCTACATTAAAAAAGTTTTGGCTTTTTCGATGCCTTTAAATAAGGCCTCGACTTCATCCAGCGTGTTGTAAAAAGTAAAGGACGCGCGCGCCGTGCCTGGAATGGCAAAATGCTCCATGATGGGCATGGCGCAGTGGTGACCTGTGCGTACGGCTATGCCTTGTTGATCGAGCAACGTGCCCAAGTCGGCAGGGTGCGAGCCTTTGAGCAAAAAGCTCAGCACCGAGGCCTTGTGTTTGGCCTCCCCAATAATGCGCAAGCCCTCAACTTTTTTTGCCAGCTCGTGCGCACGCGTAATAAGCGCATTTTCGTGGGCAAGCAGCGCTTGGCGATCGAGCTGATTTAAATAATTTAATGCCGCCGCCAAACCAATAGCGCCTGCAATATGCGGCGTGCCTGTTTCAAATTTAAAAGGCAGGCCATTGAAGGTTGTGCCTGAAAAACTGACGCGCTCAATCATTTCGCCGCCACTTTGATAAGGCGGCATCGCATTAAGCAAAGCTTCTTTGCCATAGAGCACGCCAATGCCTGTGGGACCAAAGACTTTATGAGCGGAAAAAGCGTAAAAATCGGCATTTAAATCTTGCACATCGACAGGAAAATGCGCCACCGCTTGCGCACCATCAATAAGGGTTTTTGCCCCAACAGCATGGGCTTTTTTAATCAATTCTTTTACGGGGTTAATCGTGCCTAGCGCATTGGAAACCTGCACCAATGCCAGCATTTTTACCTTGGGCGTAAGCAGCGTATCAAAGGCGGCTAAATCCAATTCACCGTTGGCTAACACGGGAATGGGTACGACTTCTGCGTCTGTTTCCTGTGCAATTAATTGCCAAGGTACGATATTGGCGTGGTGTTCCATGGCGCTGACTAAAATACGGTCGCCTGCGCGTAACTGGCTGCGCCCCCAAGAAGCGGCAACCAAGTTGATGCTTTCGGTGGTGCCGCGCGTCCAAATAATTTCATGGGCGTGCTTGGCGTTTAGAAATTTTTGTACGGTGATGCGTGCTTCTTCAAAAGCGGTGGTGGCTTTGTCGCTTAAAGTGTGTGCGCCGCGATGCACGTTGGAGTTGTAGTTTTTATAAAAATCTAAAATAGCATCCAACACCACTTGCGGTTTTTGCGTGGTCGCGCCGTTGTCCAAATAAACTAACGGCTTGCCGTTTACCCTTTGTTGCAAGGTTGGAAAGTCGTTACGCAAACTCTGTATTTGCGCCTGAGTGAAACTCATTTTATTTCCTCTAACAATTTCGCACTTAAATGGCCTGCGCTGTGAAAGCGTTGCTCCAGCATGGGGCGCAAAAATTGCGTCATGGTGTTGTGGGGCAGGGCTTCGAGCAATTCGTTAATAAAACCAAAGCTCAGCATGACTTCAGCGTCTTTTTTACTGACGCCACGGCTTTGTAAATAAAAAACCGCTTTGTCGTCCAGCTGCGCGACCGTGGCACCGTGAGCGCATTTTACGTCGTCGGCATAGATTTCCAGCTCGGGCTTGGTGTTAATTTCGGCGCTGTTGGTGAGCAACAAATTTTTGTTATTAAGCTGCGCATCGGATTTTTGTGCGTCCTTCCAAATATGAATGCGGCCATTAAATACGGCTTTGGCTTTGTCGTTCATAATGCCGCGAAATACTTCGCGGCTGCTGCAATGTGGCGCGCGGTGTTCAATGCAGGTGTGAAAATCGACCACATCCTGATGCTGCGGAATATAAACGCCAGAAAGCTCACAGTGCGAGCCGCCGACATTGTGATTGATGACTAAATCGTTGCGCGTGAGCACGCTGCCTAGGCTTAAATGAAAACCTTGGTAGTGGCTATCACGATTTAAATCCACATAGGTCGAGCCAAGGTGCTGAGCCTGCTCTTGCATGGTTTGCAAGCGATAGTGTTGCAGTTTGGCGTTGTCGCCGATTTGAATTTCGGTGACGGCGTTGGTTAGGCTGACTTGTGCATGTTGATCGCTGCCGTAATGTTCAACCAGCGTCGCCTCGGCGCCATTTTCCAGCCACAGTATTAGGCGCGCATTAACAGCAAAAGGCTCGGCGTTATTGGTCGTTAAATAGCTGATTTGCAGCGGCTTTTCTAAGCGCTGATTGCGCGCCACATGAATGAGCACACCATCGCGCAGCGCGGCGTTATTTAAGTCATTAAAAAGGTGGGCGGTTTTATGCGCTTTATTTAATGCGGAGCCTAGATTTTTTTGCAGCCATTGCTGCTCCTCGGCATTGGCCTCACTAAAACGCACCACTTCTTTCAGCGCTAAGGCATCCGATAATTCATGAATCAGCTGGCCGTTAATAAACACCAAACGCGCGGCATTTAAATCTTTAATGGTGGCGGCTGCGGCAAGCTTTGCATTGGCTTTTATGGCAGCGGCTTGGCCAAACTGCGTTTGTGTCAGTTTCAGTAATGAGGTGTATTTAAAATTTTCAGTTTTGCGGGTGGGCAAGCTGGCTTGTAAAAAAGCGGCTTTGCCTGCTTCATTTAAGCTGCGCAAAAAAGGCAAGCTGGGCGTGCTTTGCGCCAGTGCCAATTGTGCGTTTTGAAATGCGCTCGTCATTATGCTGCTCCGTTTTCTAGCCAGCCATAACCTTTTTCTTCCAGCTCCAGTGCCAGCTCTTTGCCGCCTGATTTAACGATTTTGCCGTTCGCCAAAACGTGCACAAAATCGGGCACTATGTAATCGAGCAGGCGCTGATAGTGCGTGACCACAATAAAGCTGCGCTCTGGGCTGCGCATGGCGTTGACGCCACTGGCGACCACTTGCAGGGCGTCGATATCCAGGCCTGAGTCGGTTTCATCCAAAATACACAACTTGGGTTCGAGCAACATCATTTGCATCAGTTCGTTGCGTTTTTTCTCACCGCCTGAAAAGCCTTCATTGACACCGCGCTTTAAAAAGGCTTGATCTAGGTTCACGGCTTTGCATTTTTCGCGCGCTAATTTTAAAAAATCCACCGAGCTTAATGCGGGTTTGCCTTGGTGTGCGCGCGTGGCATCCACCGAGGCTTTTAAAAATTCTAAATTGGATACACCCGGGATTTCGACAGGGTATTGGAAGGCCAAAAATAGCCCTTCGCGTGCGCGCTCTTCAGGCTCTAGCTCTAAAATATTTTTGCCGTTTAAAAATGCGCTGCCACCGAGCAAGCTGTAATCCTCGCGGCCTGCTAACACATTACCCAAGGTACTTTTGCCTGCGCCGTTTGGCCCCATGATGGCGTGCACTTCACCGGGTTTAATATCGAGATTTAAACCTTTTAAAATTTTTTTGCCTTCGACAGCGGCTTGTAAATCTTTGATGCTTAACATAATTATTTCCTATGCTTGGCGCTTAGCGCAGAGGGCTTGGCGCGTAATAATTTGGTTTTTTGCTCAGCGTAAGTGCCAAGCTCACAGCTTGTTTAACCCACCGCGCCTTCTAATGACACTTCTAAAAGTTTTCCTGCTTCGACGGCAAATTCCATCGGTAATTCACGAAATACTTCTTTGCAAAAACCGTTCACTATCATCGACACGGCTTTTTCGGTGTCGATACCGCGTTGGCGACATAAAAATAATTGATCTTCGCTGACGGTTGAGGTGGTGGCTTCGTGTTCAATAACGGCGCTGGGGTGTTTGCTTTCGATGTAGGGGAAAGTGTGCGCGCCGCACTGGTCGCCAATTAATAAACTGTCGCACTGAGTGTAATTGCGCGCGCCTGCGGCCGTTGGGTTCATGCGCACCAAACCACGATAGACGTTTTGGCTTTTCCCAGCGGAAATGCCCTTGGAGACGATGGTCGAGCGCGTATTTTTGCCAAGGTGAATCATCTTGGTGCCTGTGTCGGCTTGCTGATAATTATTGGTCAGTGCTACGGAGTAAAATTCGCCTACGGAATTGTCGCCTTTTAAAACCACGCTGGGGTATTTCCAAGTAATGGCAGAGCCTGTTTCTACCTGTGTCCAGCTGACTTTGGCGTTGGTGTGTGCCTGCGCGCGCTTGGTCACAAAATTGTAAATGCCACCTTGGCCATTTTCATCGCCTGGGTACCAATTTTGCACTGTGCTGTATTTAATTT
>JAYRHO010000302.1:0-2807 GCA_041907245.1 Saccharospirillaceae bacterium | reverse complement strand
TGAAGGCCGCAGGCGTGGTCTTCCAAGTGCAAAACACCCAAAAAGAAAGCGGCAACCATTTGCACCAAGGCGTGCTGGTGGAAGGCAAGGTCAAGGTGGGTGATAAGCTCAGCGCCACGGTCGATGCGCAAAAACGCCAAGCCACCGCCATTCACCACTCGGCCACGCACTTGCTGCACGCCGCGCTGCGTAAAGTGCTGGGCGAGCACGTTACCCAAAAAGGCTCTTTGGTGACTTACGATAAGCTGCGTTTTGACTTCTCGCATTTAGAAGGCATCAAGCCTGCGGAGCTGGCGCAGATCGAGCGCTTGGTGAACGACCAGATTCGCGCCAACACCGAAGTGTCTACGCGCTTGATGAACATTGACGCCGCTCGCGCTACAGGCGCAATGGCACTCTTTGGCGAAAAATACGACGACGAAGTGCGCGTGCTCTCTATGGGCGTGGACAACTTCTCGGTTGAACTGTGCGGCGGCACGCACGCCAAGCGCACGGGCGATATTGGCCTGTTAAAAGTTGTTTCTGAAAGCGGCATCGCGGCGGGCATTCGCCGTATTGAAGCCGTAGTCGGCCAAGCGGCGCTGGATTTTATCGCCCAAGAAGAAGCGGCCTTGGGCACCTTGGCGCAGAGCTTTAAAACCTCCAACGACAAGGTAGTAGAAAAGGTCGAACAGCTGATTGTGCGTGCGCAATCTTTGGAAAAAGAACTGCAAGCGCTGAAAGCCCAAATCGCCGTGAGTGCAGGCAATGATTTGGCTGCCAACGCCAAAACGATAAAGGGCATGAAAGTGCTGGCCGCGCGTATGGACGGTGCCGATGTCGATGCCCTGCGCACCGCCATGGATCAGCTGAAAAACAAATTGGGCAGTGCGCTGATACTGCTGGCCTCCAACCTAGACGGCAAAGTCACTCTGCTGGCTGGCGTCACCAAAGACCTGCTCGGCAAAGCCAAAGCAGGCGACGCGGTGAAAGAATGCGCGCCCTTCGTAGACGGACGCGGTGGCGGCAAACCCGACCTCGCTCAAGCTGGCGGCCAAAAACCCGAAGGCATAGACGCCGCACTCGCAGCCTTTGAAAAATGGGCTGAAGGGTTGTAGGACGCTGGGTGCTGGTATCATCTAACAAATGTCATCCTGCGCGAAGTCGCAGGATCCACAGAGTGTTATGGATTCCGCGACTGCGCGCGGAATGACGAAAAACTATTCACGCCAAGCGCCCAACCCCCAACTCTAAAACAGCTGTTCTGGCGCGGCGGTTTCGTGTTCTTCCAAGCCGCTGCCTTCTGCTGCGCTTGGGCGTGCCACTTCTTTAGGAACGTCTTCTTCACGGAAAAATTCAAAAATCGCGTCGGTTTGCCCAGGGTAGGCGAGTAAGCCTGTCACGGGGTCGATGCGCACGCTGACTATGCCTGCGGGCTGTTCAAAGGGGTGTTCTGGGGTGTTGGCCAGTGCGGTGGCCATGTAATCCACCCAGATGGGCAGGGCGGTGTTCGAGCCAAAGGCGGCGCGGCCTAAGGTGCGCGGCTGGTCGTAGCCCACCCACACGGTAGTCACCACATCGGGGTTAAAGCCCGAAAACCAAGCGTCTTTTTGGTCGTTGGTCGTTCCTGTTTTACCTGCCAAATCATCACGTTTGAGTACCAGTGCGCGCTGCCCCGTGCCTAGGCGCACCACGTCTTTGAGCATGCTCACCATCAGGAAGTTGGTGCGTTTATCCATCACGCGCGGCGCCCAGGTCGGATTGGGGTTGGGGGTCGGGTTTAGGCTGTCGGCTTCTTCGCAGGGCTTGCACACCTTGGTAGGTTTGGCTTGAAACAAGAGCTTGCCCTTTTCATCTTCAATGCGTGAAATAAAGTAAGGCTGCACGGCAAAGCCGCCGTTGGCCAGGGCCGCATAGCCAGTCGCCAATTCCATGGATGTTACCGCCGAAGCGCCTAGCGCCAAAGACAGGTCGGGGTTGAGCTTTTGCTTGGGGAAGCCAAAGGGTGTGATGTAGTCGATGGCGTTATAAGGGCCGATTTGATTCAAAATCCGAATGGAAACCAAGTTTTGCGATAGGTACAACGCTTCGCGCAGGCGTGTCGGGCCGTTGAATTTGCCGCTGTTGTTTTGCGGCCGCCAAGTGCTTTCTAGGGTGGCGTCTTCAAACACCACGGGGGCGTCGTTGATGATGGTGGCAGGGGTAAAGCCGTTATAGAGCGCCGCGCTGTAGATAAAGGGCTTGAAGGCCGAGCCTGGCTGACGATCGGCTTGGATAACGCGGTTGAATTGATTGCTGCCCTGAGAAAAGCCGCCCACCAAAGCCAAAATCGCGGCATCATTGGGATGCAAGGACACCAAAGAACTTTCCACTTCAGGCCATTGCGCCAACAGCAAACCATCCGCTGTATCTTCGAGCCAAATTTCCATGCCTTCGCGCAATACATCGCTGACACTGGCAGGCTCTTTGCCGACCGAGTCTTGGCTTAAATAGGGGCGCGCCCACTGCATGGCGCTAAAGGGCAGCCATTCTTCTTCATCGCCTGTAAAGACATAAGCGCCGTTTTTATGCAGGCTGGTGACTATGCCAGGGCGAATAATGCCTGAGTTCTCGCTCATCAATTTGCTGCGCCATTCTTCGAGCGTGAGCGGCCAGTCGATGTCGTATTTTTTATGGGCTTTGTTTTGCCACTCTTGCAGCTCTGGTTCGCTCGGTACATCTAAATAGCTGATTTGCGCTACGGGCTTGGGTGTGCGCCAGCCGTGGTCGCGGTCGTAGCTCAGTACGCCTTTTTGCAGGGCTAGGTTGGCGGCGTTTTGTTTGGCGGA
>JAYRHO010000301.1:0-12649 GCA_041907245.1 Saccharospirillaceae bacterium | reverse complement strand
CGCCGTCAATATGTGCGTCTACGAACTGCGGCGCGGCTAGCTCAAAGGCGAGCAATGCTCGCCGCTCCGGCGAAATAAAAAAGCCCCTTTCGGGGCTTTTTTATTACTTCACAGGCGTCAGCCATTCGGCTTTAAATACCTTTTTACCTGTCACTTGGTCGAAGTACATGCTTTGCAGTTTTTCGGTGATGGGGCCACGGGAGCCTGTGCCGATTTCGCGGCTGTCGAGCATGCGGATGGGCAGCACTTCTGCGGCGGTGCCGGTGAAGAAGGCTTCGTCGGCAATGTAGACTTCGTCGCGGGTGATGCGTTTTTCACGCACTTCGTAGCCCAGTGAGCGCGCCATTTCCATGATGGTGCGGCGGGTAATGCCGTCTAAGCAGGCGGTCAGTTCTGGGGTGTAGATCACGCCGTCTTTCACCATAAAGAAGTTTTCACCAGAGCCTTCGGCCACGTAGCCTTCGGTATCCAGTAGCAGGGCTTCGTCGCAGCCGCTGTCGAGGGCGTCGCGCAGTGCCAGCATGGAGTTCATGTAGCTGCCGTTGGATTTGGCTTTGCACATGTTGATGTTGACATGGTGGCGGGTAAAGCTGGAGGTGCGGATTTTGATGCCGATGGTTTTGGCGTCTTCACCCATGTAAGCAGGCCATTCCCAGGCGGCGCACATAACGTGCACTTTTAAGCCCGTAGCACGCAAGCCCATGCCTTCTGAACCCAAGAACACCATGGGGCGCAGGTAGGCGCTTTTGAGGTTGTTTTCACGCACGGCTGCGCGCTGAGCTTCGTTCACTTCGTCTTTGCTAAAGGGCATTTTGATGCCGAAGATTTTAGCGGAGTTAAAGAGACGGTCGGTGTGCTCTTTGAGGCGGAAAATGCTGGTGCCGTTGGGGGTTTCGTACGCGCGCACGCCTTCAAACACGCCCATGCCGTAGTGCAGGGTGTGAGTCAGGACGTGGACTTTGGCCTCGCGCCAAGGTACCAGTTCGCCATCCAACCAAATAACGCCATCGCGGTCTGACATAGAAGCTTGCATAGTTTCCTCGCAAATAAAAACAAAGGAGAGGCTCGTTTGGGGCGAGCGTTAAGTATTGGGCGCGACCTAGTGGCCGAGCCAGGTATTCCATAATCGGGTCACATTGTCGCGTTTTTGCTGAAAACCTAGATGCTCTACGGTGGCCGAGTCTAATTCTAGGTTTTGCAGTTGTAGGGCGCGTTTGTGGGTTTCAGCTCGGTAGGAGAGGTAGGTTTCCTGTAGGGTTTGGCGATCTTGTGAATGCATCAAACCCACGGCTTCGAACGCGTCTAGCAGGCGCATGTTGTCGGTTACTTCAAGCAGTGCAGGATACTGATGCGCGTAGGCGAGTACAAGGTATTGCACAAGAAATTCGATATCGACAATGCCGCCGCTGTCTTGCTTGAGATGAAAGCGCTGGCTGCTTTTTTCGCAGCCTAAGCTGTCGATCATTTTTTGCCTCATGCTGCGCACTTCGTCTTTGAGCTTGTCGCCGTCGCGCTCGCGGGCAAGGCTTACGGCGCGAATGCGCTGAAACTCTTGGGCGGCGGTGGCATCACCGCTGATGACGCGGGCGCGCACCAGCGCTTGTTGCTCCCAGGTCCAGGCGCCTGTGGCTTGGTATTCGGCAAAGGCTTTGAGGCTCGATACCATCAAGCCTGAGTTGCCCGATGGCCTTAGGCGCATGTCGATTTCATAGAGGTCACCAAACTGAGTCTGAGTGGTCAAAATATGAATCATGCGCTGCCCCATGCGTGCGTAAAACGTGCCGTTGTCTTGGCTGCGCTCGCCTGTGGTGTAGCCTTGGGCGTAGCTGTTGTGCAACAGCACGAGGTCGAGGTCGGAGCTGTAGTTCAGCTCCAGCCCGCCCAGTTTGCCGTAAGCGACGACGACCAGCTCAGGGCTTAATACAGGTTCTTGCGCGGCGTTGGTGGGATAGCCGTATTTGCTGACGCTGTGCTGCCACGCCAGCTGCATCACCACTTCGACCACGGCTTCGGCCGTCCAGGTGAGGTAGTCGCTGATTTTCATCAGCGGCAGTTTTTGCATCACTTCGCAGGCGGCGGTGCGCAGCCTGTGCGCGCGCGCAAACTGGCGCAGCACTTCCATTTGATGCTCTAGGTCTTGCTCATCGATGCGCAGCAGGCGCTGCTGCAATTCGCTCAGTAGTTCGGCTTTGCTGGGCAGGCGGTACAGGCTTTGGGTGTCGAGCAGCTCATCGAGCAGCAAGGGCGTTTGGGCAATGTAATCGGCCAGCCAGCTGGAGGCGCTGCACAGCAATAAAAGCTGCGCCAAGGCATGAGGGTTTTCGTTGAGCAGCACTATGTAGGTGGTGCGGCGCGCGACGGCATCCAGCAGCGGAATGATGCGCTCCAAGGTTTGGCTGGGGTTGGGTAATTCCCACAGTTTGGCCAACAGCTGTGGCATCAGCTCATCGAGGCGTTCACGGCCAACGGGCTGCATTTTTAAGACGGTGCGCGATAGGCGCAGCTGTTCGAGCAGGGCGAAAATGGCGGAACTGTCGCAGCAGGGGTGTAAGGCTTCAAACTCGGCCACTTCGGCGGCGGTCATATCGCCAAGCCACAGCTCTTGCCAAGCTTCTTGGTGGCTATTTTGTTCTTCGTCATCGGCGACAATTTGCGCGAAGTGAAAGGCGACGCGCTCGCGTTCGGCATTGAGCTGCGCCATAAACTCAGGCCAAGACGGGCAATTCATGGCCAAGGCGACTTTTTCTTGGCTATCGGCATCGGTGGGCAGCAGCTGGGTTTGTTCGTCGTTGAGAGCCTGCAACACATGTTCGGTATCGCGCAGGAAGAAATAGGCTTGCTTAAGCTCGCTACAGACAGGCTCAGGCAAATAGCCTTCGGCGGCCAAAATATCCAACACCTTAACCAGCTCGCGCTTTTGCAGGCTTTTGTCTTGGCCGCCTCGAATCAGCTGAAACGCCTGCACGATAAACTCGATTTCACGAATGCCGCCTTCGCCGAGCTTGATGTTGTCGCCCAGATTACGGCGACGAATTTCGGCGCTGATCATGGCTTTCATCGAGCGCAAAGAGGCAAAGGCGCTGTAGTCGATGTAGGCGCGATACGAAAAGGCGCGCAGCATGGCCAAAAGTGCCCGGGCTTCGGGCGTGGTTTCGCCATTGAGGATGCGCGCCTTAATCATGGCAAAACGCTCCCAGTCACGGCCTTGGCTTTGGTAATAGTCCTCCAGTGAGGCAAAGTTCATCACCAAGGGGCCGCTTTGCCCATAAGGGCGCAGGCGCATATCGGTGCGAAACACAAAGCCCTCGCTGGTGGGCTTGTCGAGCAGAGCAATGAGTTTTTGCCCCAGTTTAACAAAGTATTCTTGGTTGCTGATGACCTTGGGGCCGGTGGTGTCGCCGCTTTCGGGGTAAGCAAAAATCAGGTCGATGTCCGAGCTTAGGTTCAGCTCGTACGCACCCAGCTTACCCATGCCCAGCACATAAAGTTTTTGCGCTTGCAGGCTTTCTGCCCCCATGGGCGTACCAAAGCGCGGCTCCAGTTGTGTTTGCAAAAATTCGCTGGCGCGCAGCACGCACAGATCGGCCAAATCGGACACCGCGCGCGTGGTTTGCAGGGTCGAAGTCAGACGATTGAGGTCTTGCCAGATAATCTGCGCCTGTGCGCGGCGGCGCAAAATACGCAGCGCGCTGGCGAATTGTTCTTCGTCCTGCGCGTCGGCGCTGAGCGTATCCAGCCAAGCGCTCAGTAGAGTTTTAGTGACGGGGGCAAGAATGGCCGCACTGTGCAGCTGCTGGTAAAACCACGCACCATCACGGCAAAAAGTATGGAGCGCAAACTGGCTGATGGTCAGCGTGCGCTGAGCTTGGGCTTGAAGTTCGGCAGACAGGCTAGGCCAGAGTGTTTCCCAGTTTAAATCGGGCGCGAGTTTGAGCTGTTGTTGTTGCAGGGCGGTGAGCATCGACGTAGGCCTTGAGCCAGAAGCGGAGGCGCAAAACATACCAGCTTGTACGCTTGGCGCAAAGGCGGAGGGCGGATTTTTATGAGATAGGGCGGCAAGAGCCGCCCCAAAGAAGCCTAAGGCTAAGCGCGCTTGGCGTTTTTCATTTCTTGGCGGTACATGCTGATGCTGGCAATCAGCACCGCCAGCGCTACCACCGAGATGATGATGGTGGCCAAGGCGTTGATCTGTGGGCTGACGCCCAAGCGCACGCTGGAGTACACCACCATCGGTAAGGTGGTCGAGCCTGGGCCTGAGACAAAGCTGGCGATCACGAGGTCGTCCATGGATAGGGTGAATGACAACAGCCAGCCTGCGGCCAGAGCGGGAGCGATCATCGGCAAGGTGATGGTGAAGAACACTTTGACGGGGCGAGCGCCCAAGTCCAGCGCGGCTTCTTCAATGGATTTATCCATGTGCATCAAGCGGCTTTGCACAATCACGGTCACATAGGCCATAGAAAAGGTAATGTGCGCAATCAAAATGGTGGTTTGGCCACGGCCATTGGGCCAGCCGATCAAATCTTCCATCGCCACAAAGAGCAACAACAGCGACAAGCCGACAATCACCTCGGGCATCACCAAGGGCGCAGCGGCCATGATGCCTAGGCTTTTGTGGCCACGGCTGTGGCGAAAACGCACCAGCGCCAAGGCCGCGAAAGTGCCTAAAATCACCGCGCCGCAGGCGTTGAGCGCGGCGATTTTAATGCTCAACCAGGCCGCAGCCAGCAACGGGCCGTTTTGCATCAGCTCGCCGTACCATTTGGTGCTAAAACCGCCCCAAACCGTAACCAAGCGGCTTTCGTTGAAGCTGTAGATAACGAGGCTCAGGATGGGCGTATACAAAAAGGCGTAGCCCAAAATCAGCAGAACAATAAGAACGGGGTATTTTTTCAGCATGACTTATTTCACTCCGCCTGATTTCTGCTCGTAATGGCGCATGATGACAAAGGGAATAATCAGCACCACCAAAAGCACCGCTGCCAAAGACGAAGCCAGTGGCCAGTCTTTGTTGTTAAAGAACTCGGTCCACATCAGCTTGCCGATCATCAGAGTGTCGGGGCCGCCTAGTAGGTCGGGGATCACAAATTCGCCCATCACCGGCAAGAACACCAGCATACTGCCTGCCACTATGCCCGGGATGGATTGCGGCAAGGTGATAGACCAAAACTGCTTGAGTGGGCGAGCGCCAAGGTCGGCAGCGGCTTCGAGCAGGGTGTTATCCAAGCGAATTAAGGTGGCGTACAGCGGCAGAATAAAAAATGGCAAATAGGTGTACACCACACCTATGTAGACGGCGATGTTGGTGTGCAGAATTTGCAACGGCTCATTGATGACGCCCAACGACATCAGCACTTGGTTGAGCAAGCCGTTTTCTTTCAAAATGCCAATCCAGGCATATACGCGTAGCAAGAAGCTGGTCCAAAAGGGCAGGATAACCAGCATCAAAAGCGGTACGCGCAGGTGCTTGGGGGCAAGGCTGATGGCATAAGCCATGGGATAGCCGATCAAAATACAGACGAGGGTGGAAATACTGGCGACCACAAAAGAGCCCCAGAGGGCATCACGGTAAAGCTCATCTTCAAGCAGCATAAAGTAGTTGCCGAAGTTGATGGTGATGGTCATCAGCCCGTCTTCGATTTCTCGAATCCAGTCCTGATAGGGTGGCTGCATCAGCTGCGGTTCAGACAGGCTGATTTTCAGCACAAATAAGAACGGCAGCACAAAAAACAGCGCCAGCCAAAACCAAGGTACGGCGACCACGAGGTTGCGACCAGGCAGCAGGTTGCGTACTAGGCGTTGAGTGAGGGACAGCTCGGTCATTGCGTTGGCACTCCACAGCCGTAGGAGCTCCAAGTGATGGAGACTTCTTGCTCCCAAGTTAAGGGCTGTTCGGCCAAGGCCAAAATGTTGGACTGAGTAAACTGCACGCGCTTACCTGTGGGCAGCTCAACGTGATAAATCGACACGTCGCCCAGGTAGGCAATTTCTTTGATAACGCCCGTCAGGCTGTTGGGCTCGTTCACATGGTGGTCGCGTACGGCAATTTTTTCAGGGCGCACGGCGACTGTTACATCCATATCGATGCTCAAAGGCTCGCTCTGGTGCACCAAAATTTCGGCGTTGGCTTCTTCGCAGCGAATGAGCGCCATGTCGTTTTCGTGCGATACCACCGTGCCATTAAAGAGGTTGACCAAGCCGATAAAGTTGGCGGCGTAGCGCGTGGCGGGGAACTCGTACATGCGACGAGGTGCGTCCACTTGCTCGATGCGGCCTTCGTTCATCAAGGCGATGCGTGAAGACATGGTCATGGCTTCCTCTTGGTCGTGCGTCACCATGATAAAGGTGATGCCCAAGCGCTCTTGAATGTTGACCAGCTCAAACTGCGTGCGCTCGCGCAGTTTTTTATCCAGCGCACCCAGTGGCTCGTCCAGCAATAAAATTTTGGGGTATTTGGCTAGGGCGCGCGCTAGGGCAACGCGCTGACGCTGGCCGCCTGAAAGCTGGTCGGGCTTGCGCGTGGCCAGCTTGTCGATTTGCACCAATGCCATCATTTCGCTGACACGCTCACGAATTTGCGCAGAAGGCATACGCTCTTGCTTTAGGCCATAAGCAATGTTTTGTGCCACGTTCATGTGCGGAAACAGCGCGTAGCTTTGGAACATCATGTTGATGGGGCGCAGGTAGGGCGGAACATTGGTAATGTCTTGGCCGTCGATAAAAATGCGCCCAGAGGTGGGCGTTTCAAAACCACCGAGCATGCGCAGTAGGGTGCTCTTGCCACAGCCAGACGCACCCAGTAGCGAGAAAAACTCACCGCGATGAATGTTTAAGCTGATGCCGTCTACGGCATAGGTATTACCAAAGGTCTTGGTCAGTTGTTCGATGCGAACAATGGGTTCTTCTTCGGGGGCAGACCAAGATTGAGCGCCAGACAGCGAGCGGTTGAGATTCATTTTTTTGTTCAAACTCCAGTAAAGGGGTTGGCCGTTAATGCAAAACACCCCGAGGCCAAAGCGTCGAGGTGTCAGTTAGGGTAAAAGCTGGGCTTGGGTTATTTGCCAGTTTTTACCCTTGTCCAAGCGCGTGTCATGTCACGAGCTTCTTTATCGCTTGGGGTTTTTAAAGTCAGCAGCTTAGCGTAAGTGGCCGCAGGTGGGTAAATACCTGGGTTGTTACGAATCTCGGCATCGACCAAGGGCGTGGCTTTGGCGTTGGCATTGGCGTAGGCGACAAAGTTGGAGATGTCGGCTGAGGTTTTGGGCTGCAAAATGTAGTTGATGTATTTCAGCGCAGCGTCTTTGTTGGACGCATCCACAGGGATGGCCATCACGTCTGTCCACAAGACGGCGCCTTCACGCGGAATGACGTACTCCACATTCACCCCGTTTTTGGCTTCTTGTGCGCGCGCTTGCGCTTGCAGCATGTCACCTGAATAGCCATGAGCCACGCAGATGTCGCCGTTGGCGATGTCGTTGATGGTTTGCGAGCTGTGGAAATAGCGAATGTTGGGGCGTACAGCGTTGACGGCAGCCGCAGCTTCTTTAATGGCGGCGCTGCTGTAATCGCTGGTGTCTTTACCCAAGTAAGCGCGTGCGGCAACAAAAACCTCGATGGCGTCGTCCATCAGGGCAACACCGCAGCTGGCCAGTTTTTTGGTGATAACAGGGTCAAACACCAGGCGCCAAGTGTCTTTGGGCATGTCTTTACCCAAAATGGCTTCGACTTTGTCTTTGTTGTAGGCAATGCCCGTAGTTCCCCACATGTAGGGCACGAGGAATTGGTTGCCTGGGTCGATGTCGCTCAAGGATTTGGCAATGACGGGGTCGAGGTTGCCGTAGTTGCTGAGCTTGGTTTTATCAATAGGGGTGTAAAGCTTGGCCTTGATTAAACGGTCGGCAAAGGGGCGCGCGGTGGGAAATACGATGTCGTAGCCGCTGCGGCCTGCCAGCATTTTGGCTTCTAACACTTCGTTGGAGTCGTAGTAATCGGTGGTGACTTTGATGCCTGTGGCTTTTTCAAAATTGCTCACGGTATCTTTGGCCATGTAATCAGACCAAATATAAAGATGCAGGCTTTGTGCAGCGGATTGTGCAGAAGCAGCCATACCAAGGGCTGCGATAGAGCAAGCAGTGAATAAACGAAAGTTCATTAGAGCACTCCAGAGTGTTTAGGGTTATTTTTGTCCGTTCCCGCCATGCGAGGCCTAAGACGTGCGAACGCGCATAATGGCAAGATTTTACAGAAAATACAGACAATAGATTAGATTGTCACGATGAAATTCATACATTGCCAGATTGGCGCGGTTTTGCAGGGCGCACACTGGGTTTTTTCGCAGGCGCGTGGGGCTTGGCCGCTGAGTTTTCAGGCTTTTTCCACGGGCGCTGAGACTGGCCTTGTGGCTTGCGCGCAGGAGCGGCAGAAGCGGGGGCGCTGAAGCTTTTTTCGGCCTTGGGTTTTTTCGGTTTGCGCGGCGCTTTGGGGCGTGACACAGGCAGCGGCGTTTGCGGGACAAAGCCTGGGTATTCTTCGCGCTCGATGCTGTGGCCAATCAGCCCTTCGATGTTTTCCAAGTCTTCCAGCTCTTCGGCGCAGACCAAGGCCACGGTTTCACCCGTAGCACCAGCGCGCCCTGTACGGCCAATGCGGTGGACGTAGTCGGCGGGGACGTTGGGCAACTCGTAGTTCACCACATGCGGCAGCTGTTCGATATCCAAGCCGCGTGCGGCGATGTCGGTGGCGACCAGTACGCGAATGTCGCCTGCTTTAAAGTCGGCCAGCGCGCGGGTACGTGCGCCTTGGCTTTTGTTGCCATGAATGGCAGCGGCGCTGATTTTTTGTTCTTGCAGATAGCTGGTTAAACGGTTCGCACCGTGTTTGGTACGGGTAAACACCAGCACCTGTTGCCAGTTGTGGTCGTGAATCAGGCGGCTAAGCAGTGCGGGCTTGCTCTTTTTATCCACAGGAATCAGCCATTGCTTGATGCTGCGCGCGGTGCTGTTGCGTGGGCTGACGTCGATCTCGACAGGATCGTGCACCAAGCCTTTGGCCAGCGCGCGAATGTCGTCGGAGAAGGTGGCGGAAAACATCAGGTTTTGGCGCTTTTTCGGCAGCAGCGCCAAGATGCGTTTAATGTCGTGAATAAAGCCCATGTCGAGCATGCGGTCGGCTTCGTCCAGCACCAAAAACTCCACTTCATCGAAGCGAATGGCGTTTTGTTGGTGTAAGTCCAGCAAGCGCCCAGGGCAGGCAACCAGCACTTCCACGCCCCGACGCAGGGTTTGCATTTGCGGATTGATGCTGACGCCACCAAAAACCACCGCCGTGCGTGAGGGGATAAATTCGCTGTAGTCGCGAATGTTGTCGGCGACTTGGGCGGCCAGCTCGCGCGTGGGAGTGAGTATCAGGGCGCGGCAGCGATTGCTGCTGGCGCGTGGGCGCTGTTGCAGCAGGTGCAAAATGGGTAAAGAAAAACCTGCGGTTTTGCCTGTGCCTGTTTGTGCGGCGGCCATCACATCTTTGCCTGCCAGCACCGCAGGTATGGCTTGCGCCTGTACGGGCGAGGGGGTGCTGTAGCCTTGTGCGCTGATAGCTTGGAGCAGGGGTTCGGCAAGGCCTAAAGCGGAAAAGGAATTCATAACAGCACCTAGAGTCAAAGGGCGCGCACTGTATAGGAATTGACCAGCCTAGTCCAATCAATTGCGCTATGATGCGCGCCTGTTACTGCCTCTTGAGTTGTTATGAGCAAAAAACGCCCTCCCGCCAAGAAAAAATCTCGCCCTGCTAAGTCTTCTGCGTCTGCGCTGTCTTGGCAGGCGTGGCTTTTGCGTTTGGCGTTGGTGCTGCTGGTGGCCTTGGTCGCTTGGGCGGTGTGGCTGGATGCGCAAGTGCGTGCGCGCTTCGATGGCCATAAATGGACCTTGCCCGCCAAGGTCTACGCCAGCCCTCTGTCCTTGTATGTGGGGCGCATGCTAAGCCTAGAGCAGCTGCGCGAGAGCCTAGAGTGGACGGACTACCGAGTAACGGCCAGCGCCACAAGCCCTGGGACTTTTACCCTGCGTGGCGATCAGGTGCAGATTTACCGCCGTGCTTTTAGCTATTGGAACGGCGCAGAGCCTGCGCAGCGCATCGCGGTGCAGTTGTCCGACAACAAAGTCAGCCAGGTGTGGGTCAATGGCAAAGCCGTGGCCTTGGCGCGTTTGGAGCCGCAGTACCTAGGTGGGATTTTTCCTGCCCAGCAAGAAGACCGCGAACTGGTGCGCCTAGAGGATTTTCCCAAGGATTTGCTGGCGGCCTTGATTGTGACCGAAGACAAGCATTTTTTAACGCACAAAGGCGTATCTGTGCGTGCGGTGGCGCGGGCATTTTGGGCGAACCTGCAAGCGCGCTCGGTGGTGCAAGGCGGCTCGACCCTGACGCAACAGCTGGTTAAAAACTTCTTTTTAAGCTCCGAGCGCAGCCTGATGCGCAAAGCCAACGAAGCCATGATGGCGGTGTTATTGGAGCTGCATTACAGCAAGCAAGAAATCCTGCAAACCTACCTCAACGAAGTGTACTTGGGGCAGGCGGGTCGCCGCGCCATTCATGGCTTTGGCCTCGCTTCACGCTTTTATTTCGCCAAGCCTTTGCATGAGCTAAACCATGCCGAAATGGCCACGCTGGTGGGCTTGGTAAAAGGCGCGTCCTATTACAACCCACGTCGCCATCCTGCGCGTGCCAAAGAACGCCGTGATTTGGTGCTGGGCATCATGGCCGACAACGGCATTATCAGTGCAGCCGAGCGCATCAAGGCTCAGGCCATGCCGCTTAGCGTGGCCGACGCCGACCGTGCAGGTCAGCGTGAATACCCCGCTTTTTTGGATTTGGTGCGCAGCCAGCTTAAGCGCGATTACCGCATGGAAGATTTGCAAAACGAAGGCTTGCGCGTCTTTACCACCCTCGACCCTTGGCTTCAGCACGCGCTTGAGCAGGCCACGGTGCAGCAGCTCAATGAACTGGAAGCGCGTCATCCTGCGCAGCGCGGCAAGCTGCAAAGCGCAGCGGTGATGACCAGCGTCGATGGCGGCGAGGTGCGAGCGCTGTTAGGTGGGCGCGAGGCTGAATACTTTGGCTTTAATCGCGCCCTCGATGCCAAGCGTGCCATTGGCTCTTTGGCCAAGCCAGTGGTCTATCTGACTGCCTTAGAAAGCGGCATTTGGCACTGGGGTACGCCTGTGGATGACAGCCCAGTCACAGTAAAAGGTGAAGATGGCCGCCTGTGGCAGCCACAAAACTTTGATCGCAAAGCCCACGGTGTCGTGCCTTTGGTCGAGGCTTTGGCTATGTCTTACAACCAAGCCACGGCACGCCTTGGCATGCAGGTGGGGCTGGAGCAGGTGGCCAAAGGCTTTGAGCGTTTGGGCTTAAACGAAAAAGTGCCGCCCTATCCGTCGGTGCTGCTCGGTGCTTTGTCTTTGTCGCCTTATCAGGTCGCGGGTTTGTATCAGGGCGTGGCGGCTTCGGGCTTTGTGATGCCGCTGCGCGCTATTGAAGGCGTGACCGACCAGCACGGCCAGACGCTGTCGGCCTATGGCATTAAGGGCAAGCAGGTTTTTGCGCCTGCGCAGATGCAATGGCTGCAATGGGGGCTCACGCAGGTGGTGGAGCAGGGCACGGCCAAAGGCTTGCAGTTTTTGCCTCAGCCCATTGCTGCCAAAACAGGGACCAGCAACGACCAGCGCGATGCGTGGTTTATGGGTTTTGATGACCGCTACCTTGGCGTAGTTTGGGTGGGGCGCGACGACAACGAGCCTATGCCTTGGGTGGGCGGCAGCGCGGCCTTGCCGATTTGGGCGCAAACTTTTGCACGCATCGGTGTCGAACCCTTGCCGCCAAGCAAAGCCTTGCGTTTTGTGAAGGTGGATAATCAGGGCAAATTGCAGGGCGAGCATTGCGAAGGGCAAAGCTACCCCTTTATTGCGACCAACTTGCCTGCGCAGATTGAGGATTGCCATTTTGGCGAGCTGAACAAGAAGGTGAAATCATGGTTCGATTGGTTGTTGTAGCGCTGCTTTTGGCTTTGGCAGGCTGTGCGCAAGCACCTGTTAGCCCGAAAGCAAGTTCAAATCTGGCGTTGCAGGCTTTGGATGAAGGCACGCATGCGCCTGCTGTTGCGGCGCTTTTGGCTCAGGCCGAGCAGGCGCGCTTGGCAGGCAAAATCACAGTGGCTCAGGGCTATTTAGAGCAGGCTCGTCAAATCGAGCCGCGCAGCCCCGATATTTTGTACCGAAAGGCCTGGCTGTTGTGGCAAAGCCAAAATGCTCAAGAAGCCGAACCCTTGTGTCAGCGCGGTTTGATTTTTGCCGAAGAAGGCAGCCTAGTGCAGCAGCGGCTGATTGAGCTGTTGGCGCAGCTGTATGAACAGCAAGGGCGCATGATGGACGCCGCCACCTTGCGCCTCAAGCGGCGCTAAGGCTATTTAAGCCCCGCCATGACTTTGTCTGCGGCGGCGATGCTGTCTTTGATGTCCTGTTCGCTATGAGCGATGGACATAAAGGCCGCTTCAAAGGCCGAAGGCGCAAGGTACACGCCTTCTTTGAGCATGCCGTGGAAGAAGGCATTAAAGCGCGCCACGTTGCAGTGGTCGGCGACATCACGGAAAGTGCGAATG
>JAYRHO010000300.1:0-6997 GCA_041907245.1 Saccharospirillaceae bacterium | reverse complement strand
GAAATGCTGCGTTGGCTAAAGCAAATGCCAGGCAAGCCTAAAAAAGTTTTTGTTACCCACGGCGAAGAGGATGCCGCACGCAGTTTGCAGCAGCATTTACAAGTCGCTTTTGATTGGAATGTGGAAGTCGCCAGTTACTTACAAAAGGTCGAGATTTAATCGCCTGTTGGAGACAGACTAAAGCCGCGCACTATCTCCATTTGCCGAAGCGCCACCGCCAGTTCGGAAAGATTTTTAGACAAGGTGGTGCTTATCACCATTTTATATTCAAAAAAGAGCTGATCATCGGACACGCGATAGCTTAGGTTCACCACTTCAAAACCGTGGCGTTTCATAAACTGTTTGAGTTCTTCCTCGGCCATCACATTGTTGCGCGCGAAACTGATCTGGTTGTGCGCGTAATAATGCGCAGGCAATTTGCGCTCGAACCAGCGAAATACCGACAGCGTGCCCAAGGTTAAAACTGTGGCCAAGATGGCAGGAAAATAAAAACCGATACCGATTAAAATACCGATGGCAGCGGTCATCCAAATCGAGGCCGAAGTGGTCAAGCCGCGCACCGACAAGCCTTCTTTAAAGATAACGCCCGCCCCCAAAAAGCCGATGCCCGTCATAATGCCCTGCGCCATGCGCGTGGGGTCGGTGCGCACGGTTTCCATGCTGGTGCCAGCGGGCAGCCATTGCCACTGAAACATGGTCACCAGCATCAACAAACTGGACGCCAAACACACCAGCGTATGAGTACGAAAACCCGCGGGGCGGCCGTGATAGCTGCGCTCTAAGCCAATAACACCGCCTGCAAGGATGGCAGCCAAAAGATGCACGGTAATCTGAACATTGATGTTATCCATGAGCGCTCCAAGAGCAGAAAGGCAGGCGAAAAGGGCGCACAGTCTAACAGCCTTGGGCGGCTTTTCCAGCTGCAAACAGCACGCAAACAGCGCCCCTTGCGGGGCGCTGTATTCAGACTATTGGGCAGTTAACGCTTTATTGACCGCACCCAAGATGGCTTCCAAGCCCGCCGACAAAGTATCGTTATCCTGAGCCACGGCGGTGTAACGCTTACCACCGACGTTGGCTTGGATAAAGGCCATGGCCTCGGCATTGGTGCCTGCGCCCAAAGCCTGCTCATCAAACTGCACCACCTGCACTTCCAAGCCTGAAACATGATGCATGGCATCGGCAAAGGCGCTGATGGCACCGTTACCCTGGCCTACCACTTTTTGCTCCTTACCGTTGTGTAACACGGTGGCCTGAATCTTATGGTTGCCGTCCTGCTTATCCAGCTGATAGCCCAGCAGCTGATAAGGCCCTTGAATGTCGATAAAGGTACGGTTGAACACCTGCACGATATCGGCGGTGGTCAGCTCGCCGCCTTTGGCTTCGGTGGCTTGTTGCACGGGTGCAGCCAAGTCAATTTGCATCCAGCGCGGCAAGGTAATGCCCAAATGTTGCTCCAGCAAATAGCTCGCCCCGCCTTTACCCGACTGGCTGTTGACGCGAATCACCGACTGGTAATTGCGGCCAATATCCTGAGGGTCGATGGGCAAATAAGCCACATCCCAAAACTCTTCTTCCTCTTGCACGCTCAAGCATTTGCGAATGGCGTCTTGGTGGCTGCCTGAGAACGCGGTGTACACCAGCTCGCCAAACCAAGGGTGGCGTGGGTGGGTCTTGATCTGAGTGCAGGCCTCGGAGATGGCAATGATTTCGTCGGCAATGCTCAAATCCAGCTTGGGGTCGATGCCGTGCGAGTACAGGTTCATGGCCACGGTGGTGATATCCAAGTTGCCCGTGCGTTCGCCGTTGCCCAACAAGGTGCCCTCGACCCGATCCGCGCCCGCCAACATCGCCAGCTCAGCCGTTGCCACGCCGCAGCCACGGTCGTTGTGGGGGTGAATACTGATAATGACGCTGTCGCGCTTGTTGACGTTGTCGCAGAACCATTCGATTTGGTCTGCGTAGACGTTCGGGGTGGCCAATTGCACGGTATCGGGCAAATTTAAAATAATCTTGCGCTCAGGCGTGGGCTGCCAGACGTCGATCACGGCGTTGCACACTTCCACGGCAAAATCGACCTCGGTGGAAGAAAAGCTTTCAGGCGAGTATTCAAACACCCAGTCAGTTTCGGGGTATTTGCGCGCTTCTTCTTGCACGCGCTTTGCCCCGTAAATGGCGATGTCGGTGATGCCCTGTTTGTCCAACTTGAATACTTTTTCACGCTGCACGCGCGAGGTGGAGTTGTACACATGCACCACGGCACGATGCACGCCTTTTAAGGCTTCAAAGCTTTTGACGATCAAATCTTCACGCGCTTGCGTCAACACCTGAATGGTCACGTCTTGCGGGATTTGTTTTTCCTCGATCAACCAACGCACAAAGTCGTAGTCGGGCTTGGACGCCGAAGGAAAACCCACCTCGATTTCTTTAAAGCCCATCTTCACCAACAAGGCCCACAAGCGCTGCTTTTGCGCCACGGTCATAGGCTCAATCAGGGCTTGGTTGCCGTCGCGCAAATCCACCGAGCACCACATGGGCGCTTGGGTTAAGGTTTTGCTTGGCCAGCGGCGATTGGGCTTTTGCAACACAGGGGCGGGGCGATATTTGCGAAAATCGAAAGACATAGGGCACCTTAATCTAAGTAGTATTGGGCTTTTTGATGTTGGCTATCTTACGGGCGATGGCGCGCAAAGTGCTTGCGAAGATGCCTGCATTTTCTTACCGATTTAGCATCCAATGCCAATAAAAATTAAAATATTGGTCATTTATGCTTTTTATGAACACAAAGCTTTTTTATCTTTCACAAAAACGTAAAATTGCGCAATAAAATAAGCATTTAAAACAAGCATTTAACATAAAGAGGCGCTATGGATCGTATTGATTTACGCATTTTGCAGCAGCTGCAAGTGGACAGCAGCCTGACCAACCAAGAGCTGGCCGATAAGGTCGGACTGTCGCCCTCGCCTTGCCTGAGGCGGGTAAAAGCCCTAGAAGAACAAGGCATTATCGAGGGCTATCGCGCGCATTTAAATGCCAAAAAACTGGGGCTGGATTTGCAAGCGCAGGTTTCCATCAGCTTGGATAAGCACACGCCCGAGCGTTTGGGGCATTTCGAGCAGGCGGTGGCGGGCTGCGAGGAAGTGCTGGAGTGCTATCTGATAACAGGCCAAAGCGCCGATTACATCTTAAAGGTGCTGGTCAAAGACATGCAGCATTACCAAGAGTTTTTGCTCGGCACCCTCACCCGCATCGAAGGGGTCACGGGCGTGCATTCCAGTTTTGTGATGCGCAAAGTGGTCGATCGCTCGGCCTTGCCCTTACAATAGCGCCCTATTTCAAGAGGTAAGGTTATGAGCAAAGCATCCCAAGGCGGCTTGGTCTATTCCACTGAAACAGGGCGTATGTGCCCAGACTGCCGCAAAGCCGTGGCACAGTGCCGCTGCCACGAGCCCAAACTTCCCGCAGGCGATGGCACGGTCAAAGTCAGCCGCGACAGCAAAGGCCGAGGCGGCAAGGTCGTGACCTTGGTCAGCGGCGTGCCGCTTTTGGGTGAGGAGCTAAAAAACCTCGCCAAAGAGCTGAAGCAAAAATGCGGCGTAGGCGGTGCAATCAAGGATGGCGTTATTGAAATCCAAGGCGAGCAGCGCGAACTGATCGCTGCCGAGCTGATAAAAAAAGGCTTTAAAGTCAAAAAAATATGAATGACGAAGATTTTATGCGCCTAGCCCTAGCGCAAGCGCAACAGGCGTATGCCTTGGGCGAAGTGCCCGTCGGTGCCGTAGTGGTACACCATGGGCAGGTGATAGCTTCAGGCTTTAACCAGCCCATAAGCAGCTCCGACCCCAGCGCCCACGCCGAAGTGGTCGCCATTCGCCAAGCGGCCAAAGCGCTTAATAACTACCGTTTACTGGATTGCACTTTGTATGTGACGGTTGAGCCTTGCACCATGTGTGCAGGGCTTCTAATCCACAGCCGCATTGCGCGCGTGGTCTTTGGCACCAGCGAACCCAAAGCAGGGGCGATGGGCAGCGCGCTGAATTTGCCTGCGCAGCCTTTTTACAACCATGTTTTGAACGTGGAAGGCGGTGTACTGGCCGCACAGTGCAGCCAGCTGATGTCGGAGTTTTTTGCCAAGCGCCGCGAGCAAAAAAAAGCCCAGCGCCTAACACCTAACACCTAACGCCCAACACCTAACACCTAACGCCCAACGCCTAGTGGTGATGACCGCCTTCGCCGTGGACGTGGCCGTGCGCCAGCTCTTCGGCAGAGGCATCGCGCACTGCTTCCACTTTCACGCTAAAGCGCAAATCTTTGCCTGCTAAGGGGTGGTTGGCATCCACTGTCACTGTGGTTTCATCCACTTCGGTAACAATCAAACTTACAGGGCCGTGTTCGGTTTGGGCGGTAAAGGCCATGCCAGGCTCGATTTGATCCACGCCTTCAAAAGCGGCCATCGGCACTTGTTGCACACGCTCGTCGCTGTAGACGCCGTAAGCATCGGCGGCCACTACAGTCACTTTCAGCTCGTCGCCTGCTTTTTTACCTTCCAGCGCTTTTTCAAGGCCAGGAATGATGTTTTGGTGGCCGTGCAGATACACCATGGGCGCGCCGCCTTCGGAGGAGTCGATCAGTTCGTTACTGTCTACATCCACCACTTGGTAATGAATGGTCACAACTTTGTTTTGGCTAATGCTCATAGCAATCTCTTTATTAGCTGGATTTTAGGGGTTGGCAGTAAAACACAGAAAGCCGCCAAGGCCAATCTTGGCCTACTGCGGATAACCCGTAATATCCCGAATACTGCGATACAGGGGCTGCATCTGTTTGTACATTTTTTGATAGACCTCTTTATACAGGCGATCGTAAAGCAGCTTTTCGCCCAAGCGCGGCTCAAAGCGCGCACCGACGCGCGTCATGCGTTTGATGGCCGTATCAAAGTCGGGCATCAAGCCCAAACCTATGGCGCAATCCATCGCCGCACCCAGTCCCGAGGTTTCGTAGGTGTGCGGGCGCTCGGCGGGCAGGCCAAAAATGTCGGCCGTCAGCTGCATGGCAGCATCGCTTTGTGAGCCGCCCCCTGCCACACGCAGAGCGTGCATTTTTATCCCTGAGCGGCGTTGCAACGTTTCACTGCCTTCGCGCAGGGCATAAGCCAAGCCTTCTAAAATAGCGCGATACAGGTGCGCGCGCGTGTGCACATCGCCAAAGCCGATTACTGCACCTTTGGCCTCGGGGCCAGGCTCACGGTCGCCTGGGCTCCAGTAAGGTTGCAGCATCAGCCCCATCGAACCTGCGGGCACGGAATTGACCAGCTCATCAAACAAAGCCTCAGGCTCGACCCCGCGCTCCAGCGCCAAATGCTGCTCACGCAGGCCAAACTCGCGCTTAAACCAGCTCACCATCCAAAAGCCGCGATAAATCATAATCTCGCTGCTGTAGGTATCGGGGATGGCGGCGGCATAAGGCGGCATAAAGCGCAGCGGCTCAACGTACTTGGGCGTCGTGAGGTTGATGGTGGCGGTGGTGCCGTAGCTCATGCAGCCTATGCCTTTTTGTGTACCGCCTGCGCCGAGGATTTCACAGGCCTTGTCCGAGGCCGCCGCCAGCACGGGCGTGCCTTCAAGCAAGCCCGTATGACGACTGGCCTCGGCCTGTATGTGGCCTAGGTGTGCGGTGGGCTTGACCAGCTCCGCCATCTGCTCAAGGCGCAGATCAGGCGGCAGCATTTTCCATTTTAAGTCGTGTTTATTGGCCCAGCGGTGGCGGCGATAATCAAAGGGCAAATAGCCCACTTGGCTGCCGATGGAGTCTTTAAATTGCCCCGTCAAACGAAAGTTCAAATAGCCCGACAGCAGCAGGTACTTGTGGGTTTTGTGCCACACATCGGTTTGATTTTGCGCGATCCAGTTGGCCTGCGCTTGCTCACGAAAGCTTTTGGCGATTTGCGTCGCCCCCGCCAAAGGCAAGAGCGCATCCCACAGCCATCCCATCGAGCCTGAAGCGTCGGCGTGGCGCTGATCCATCCAAATAATGGCGGGGCGCAACGGCTTGCCGTTTTGATCTAAGTTAATCACTGTGCCGCGCTGCGTGGTAACGCTCACCCCCGCAATTTGCTCGGGTTTTACAGGCGATACCGCCCAGAGTTTGGCGCACGCGCGCCCCAGCGCCTGCCAAAAATACTCGGGGTCTTGCTCGGCAAAACCCGGTTCGGTGGAAAAGTACGGCTCGATTTCTTCTTTGCCCTTGGCCACCAAATTGCCGTCTAGGTCAAAAATCAAGGCGCGCACGCTTTGCGTGCCGTTATCGATAGAAAATAAGTACTGCTTCTGGGTCATGTTGCACTCACAAAGGCACGGCATAGTGCCGTTGCCAGATTGTTTGGTAACGCGTCCATTCTTGGAAAAAGGTCTGAGCATTCCAACCTAAAATCTCTTGGCACAAAGCCGCCAAAGCCTGCTCCAGCTCTTGCGCGCCTTGTGGCAACAATAAGCCTAAGCGCGTACGCCTAAGCAGCAAGTCATCCAAATGCTGCACAGCCTCGAAGGTAAGCGCCCACTTCAGTTCGCCCCATAAGGTATCGGTATTGGCCACAGGCTCTGCCCCCAAGGCAGCAACCGTGAGTGCGTGCTCACCATAATGCCCCAGCAGCCTCTGCCAATGGCTGTGCTTTAGCCCTTTGGGCGGGTGCAAATTGGGCTGGTTAAAGAGGGTGTTGGCCGCGTCTTTCATTGGTGGCAAATAGCGCTGCGCCTGCTTAAGCACATCAAGAGCAATCAAGCGAAAGGTAGTCAGCTTGCCGCCTGCGACGCTCAGCACGCCGCCGTCATCCCAAATGGCGTGTTCGCGCTTTTCTTTGGAAGGGTCTTTGCTGCTGCCCGCCACCACAGGGCGCACGCCTGCCATGCTGGCTTGAATATCCTCACGGCGAAGGTGCGCATCAGGCAAAGCGCTGTTGACGGCTTCCAGCAAGTAGGTCATTTCCGCCGAGCTGATGCTG
>JAYRHO010000299.1:0-13569 GCA_041907245.1 Saccharospirillaceae bacterium | reverse complement strand
TACCACGACGTTGTTGCGCTTGGCATCCAACTTGATGACTTTAAATTCCAGCTCTTTGCCTTCCAAGTGCGTGGTTTCGCGCACAGGACGCACGTCTACCAAAGAACCTGGCAGGAAGGCGCGGATGTTTTTCATTTCAACAGTGAAGCCACCTTTGACTTTACCATTGATAATACCCATAACCATTTCGTTGGCTTCGAAGGCTTTTTCCAGCTCGATCCAGCTCTCAGCACGCTTGGCTTTCTCACGAGACAGCTTGGTCTCACCGAAACCGTCTTCAATGGCTTCCAAAGAAACCTGAGTTTCATCACCAACTTTCACTTCCAGCTCGCCTTTTTCGTTGACGAATTGGCTGCGAGGAATAACGGCTTCGGATTTCAGGCCAGCGTTCACAGTTACCCAGTCGCTGTCGATAGCAACGATGGTACCCGTGACGATTGAACCGGTTTGCATGTCCAGTTCTTTTAATGATTCTTCAAAGAGTGCTGCAAAGCTTTCGCTCATGCTCATGGAGTATTACCTGTAAGTTAAGGCGTGCTTCAAGAATTTGAACCACGCTCCAAATGGCCGCCATTTGGGGTTGGGTTAGATTAACAGCGTATTCTTCGTGTGAAGTCGGCCAACGCTGTGGCTTATTCCAGCAAGGAGGCATGGAATAAAGGCGCGGGATTTTAACCAAAACAAGGGATATGCGCAAGAGCCAAGAGCCAAGAGCCAAGAGCCAAGAGCCAAGAGCCAAGAGCCTGACACGGTTCGCGACCGACGTTAGGCTCTAGACCCTAGGCGTTCCAATACCAACGCACAGACTTCATCAATGGAAAGCTCAGTACTGTCGATATAGAGCGCATCTTCGGCGGGTTTAAGCGGGGCGACGGCACGATTGCTGTCACGCTCATCACGAATACGGATGTCTTCAATGATGGCGTTTAAATCCGCATCCAAGCCCTTGTCTTGAAGCTGCTTATAGCGACGCTTGCCGCGTTCTTCGGCGCTGGCGGTGAGGAAGATTTTGGTTGCAGCCTCAGGAAACACCACTGTGCCCATATCACGACCATCGGCGATCAAACCTTGGGCGCTGGCAAAGTCACGCTGACGCTGCAACAAGGCTTCGCGCACTTTGGGTAACGCCGCCACCTGTGAGGCGAGACTGCCCACTTCTTCGGTGCGAATGGTGCGCGTTACATCGTCGCCTTCCAAAATGGTTTTCACGCCTTGCGCAGTGGGAATAAATTGCACATCCAAAGCCGCAGCGACTTTGGCTACTTCGGTTTCGTTATCCATCGCAATGTTTTTACGAGATGCCGCCAAACCGGTAATACGGTACAGCGCACCGCTATCGAGCAACGCCCAGCCGAGATTTTCCGCCAACAACGCACAGACCGTGCCTTTGCCTGCGCCAGATGGACCGTCGACGGTGATGATTTTTTGTGTGCCTGCCATAGTTAATTTTCCGTGATTTAGCCATTTATTCGAGCGTTCTGGCTACGATTAAGATGGTGCAGCGTTCGTTACACAACGCGCAGACCGTCGATGGCCCGGATGGCCATCGTCGAGCCCCCATGGATGGGTTTACGGCGTGTCTGCAAGTTGTGTAACGAAGAAAGCTGCACCTTAGGGTTTATTGAGCTGATATTTATGCGTTGGACCTACTTCTTAGTTAACACATCAATCTGCATGCCTGCTTCGTTACAGATATCCACGAAGGTGGGGAAAGAGGTGGCAACAAACTGGCAGTCTTCGATGGTAATAGGCTCGATAGCACGCAATGAAGCAATGCTAAAGCTCATGGCGATACGGTGATCGTGGTGGCTTTGGATGGTGCCTTTACTAAAGCCGCCAAACTCGCCCATCCCCTGAATAATCGCGCCGTCGGGTGTGCCTTCGCATTGCACGCCTAGGCTTTTAAGGCCGTCGATCATCACTTGAATGCGGTCAGACTCTTTTACGCGCAGCTCTTCGGCACCCGTGAGCACGGTTTGCCCTTCGGCGCAGGCGGCCGCGATAAACAAAATAGGAAATTCGTCGATGGCCAAAGGCACTTGGTCTTCAGGAATTTGAATGCCTTTGAGCTTGGCGCTGCGCACGCGAATATCGGCCACGGGCTCGCCGCCGACTTCACGCTCGTTAAGCACCTCAAGATTGCCGCCCATCAAACGCAAAATATTGATAATGCCAATACGAGTCGGGTTAATGCCCACGTGCTCCAGCGTGACATCGGCGTCCTCAGCGATACTGGCTGCCACCATCATAAAGGCGGCGGAGGAAATATCGGCGGGCACATCAATATGGGTGGCGGTCAGTTTGCCACCTGCTTTGACTGTGGCCTTGTTGCCTTCCACCAAGACAGGGTAGCCAAAACCTTTGAGCATACGTTCGGTATGGTCACGCGTCGGTGCAGGCTCGGTGACGGAGGTGTCGCCCTGCGCATACAGCCCCGCAAGCAGCACGCAGCTTTTCACCTGAGCACTGGCCATCGGCAGATCGTAATGAATGCCTTTGAGCTTGGAGCCTTTTAATTTCAGCGGTGGACGGCCACCTTCGGCGGTTTCAATACTGGCGCCCATTAGGCGCAGTGGGTCAGCCACACGCTTCATCGGACGCTTGGACAAAGACTCGTCTCCGCTCATTTCCACATCAAAGTTTTGACCTGCCAAGAGGCCAGAAAGCAGGCGAATGGAGGTGCCAGAATTGCCCAAATAAATGCTGTTGGGTGGCGTTTTTAAGCCGTGCAAGCCCACACCATGAATGGTGACTTTGCCTTTGTTGGGGCCTTCGATGACCACGCCCATATCACGAAACGCCTGCAAGGTGGCGAGACTGTCTTCGCCTTCTAAAAAGCCTTCGACATAGGTCGTGCCTTCGGCAATCGAGCCTAACATGATGGAGCGATGTGAAATGGATTTGTCGCCAGGCACGCGAAAGCGGCCAGTAAAACGATGGGCGGGCGAGGCAATATAGGTTACAGAGGTCATCTTAGTGGGTTCCACATAAGCCCTGCGGGCGAGAATGGTTGAGAAATGGTCGCGCGCCACTTTAGCACGAGTCAAAACGCCCATCACATAGGTGCTGTCGTCTTGTTCTATGGCTTGGCGCAGCGCGTTTAAATCACGATTAAAACTGTCCAGCGTGCGCAAAATTTGCGTTTTATTGGCGCTGAAAATATCGCGCCACATCACTGGGCTTGAGGCGGCAATGCGAGTGAAATCCCGAAAACCGCCTGCGGCATAATTAAAATATTCTTTGTTGCTTTGATCGCTTGCCAAGGTATTCACCAAGGAATAAGCCAGCAAATGCGGCAAATGACTGGTTGCCGCGAGGATTTCATCATGGTGATTGATTTCCATGATCTCCACTTCCGCGCCCGCCACCTGCCAAGCCTGTTTGACTTGTGCCAAAGCATTCGCATCGGTATGAGCTTGCGGGGTGAGAATAACCTTATGGCGCACAAACAAATTGGCCTCGACCGCCGTAATGCCGCTGCGCTCGCTGCCTGCAATAGGATGACCCAACACAAAGCGGCTAAAACCTGCGCCAAATACCGCTTCCACATCAGCGGCCACCGAGCCTTTTACCGAGCCCACATCGGTGAGCACGGCTGTAGCCGAAACAAAGGGCGCAATGCTAGAAAGCACCGAGCGCATGGCCAAAATCGGCACCGACAAAATAATAAAATCCGCGCCCTGCACCACTTCACCGATATCTTCACTGAAGTGATCAATCACCCCGCCTGATACCGCCAAGCGCATGGACTCTAAATTGCGGTCATAGCCCCACACCTCCCCAAGCGTTTGATGCTCGCGCAGGGCTTTCACCCAAGAGCCACCAATCAGCCCTAAGCCGATAATGGCCAGCTTAGGAATGTGCAGGGAGGTTTGCGTCATGCCAGCACCGCTTTCAGCGCCGCTAAAAAGGCGGCGTTCTGTGCCTGCGTACCCACGGAAACGCGTAAATGCTGCGGCATTTCATAGCCTGCCACGGGACGAACAATAATGCCCTTAGCTAATAACTGCTGAAATACAGCGCTGGCTTGGTGCGATGCTGGGATTTTAAAGGCCATAAAGTTGGCTACCGAAGGAATGTATTCGATATTCAGCGCGTCAAAACCCTGCTCTAACTGCTGCAAGCCTTCCGTATTGGTCGCGATGCTGCGCTGCACATAAGTGCTGTCGTTTAATGCGGCGGCGGCGGCAGTCATGGCCAAAGAATTCACATTAAAGGGCGGGCGCACGCGGTTTAAGACGCTGGCAATTTGCGCGCTAGCAATGCCATAACCCACGCGCAACGCCGCCAAACCGTAAGCTTTAGAGAAAGTGCGCGCCACGATTAAATTGGGAAATTCTTTTAATAATTCCAAGCCGTTGGCGTAGTCATTTTCCTGCACAAATTCGCAATAAGCTTCGTCTAAAAAAACAATCACAGAGGCTGGGATTTTCTGCAGAAACGCGCGCACAGCTTGATGAGTAAGCCATGTCCCCGTGGGGTTATTGGGGTTGGTAATAAACACCACTTTGGTGCGGCTGTTTACCGCTTTGGCCATCGCATCTAAATCGTGGCCGTAATTTTGGGCGGGCACTTTAATGCAATCCACCGCGCAGATTTGCGCGATAATTTCATAAATCGCAAAGGCATGTTGCGACACCACAATGTTGTCGCCCGAGCCTGCAAAAGAGCGCACGGCAAAGTCGATTAAATCGCTGGAGCCGTTGCCCAAAGTAATTTGCTCTTGGCTTACGCCCAGCTTTTGGCTTAATGCGGCTTTCAATTCAAAACCCGCACCGTCCGGGTAAAGGGTAAGCTCTGGCAAGGCTTTTTCAATCGCGGCCAAGGCTTTGGGGCTAGGGCCCAGCGGGTTTTCATTGCTGGCCAGCTTAATAATGTCGCTTTCTTTTAAACCAAACTCACGCGCCAATTCGCTGATGGGCTTGCCTGGCTGATAAGGCTGAAGTTTTTGTACGCCCGCTAAGGCCAACTCGATGTAATTCATAATTCTATTTATCCACATGGAGGCCACTGGCCTCCGCTACGATAATTTTACGATGTTTGTTTATTTTACCCGCGACTATGTTGATTCATCGGGTGGCGGCCAATGGCCTCCGCTACGATAATTTTCTACCCAGCGCCAAGCGTGCAAACGGAACACTCTGTCATACTGCGCGAAGCGTAGCGAAGTCGCAGTATCCATTAAGGCTCTACTGGATGCTGCGACTTCGCGCAGCATGACGGCTCCTAGAGCTTTGCGCCCTACGCCAAACGCCAAACGCCAAACGCCAAACGCCAAACGCCAAACGCCAAACGCCAAACGCCAAACGCCAAACGCCCAGCGTATTACAACACCGCCTTCGGATACGACCCCAGCCATTTAAAATCGGTGGCGACGCGTTGCACTCTGTCCATCGCGGTTTTAATGCGCGGCTCGTAATAATGGCCTTCAAAGTCGATAAAGAACACATAGCCCCAAGCACCGCTGCGTGCTGGGCGAGTTTCAATGCGCGTTAGGCTAATTCCCGCTTGATAAAACGGCTGCAATAACTGGTACAGCGAACCCGATTCATGGCGGCCTGAAATGAGTACCGAAGTTTTGTCGTTGCCGCTCGGTTGAGTGTCTTCGCGGCCAATAATAAAAAAGCGCGTACTGTTGTCGCTGCGATCTTCGATGTTGGCCGCTACGGTGGATAATTCATATATATCGGCGGCTAAATTGCTGGCGACGGCGGCGGCATTCGGCTCTTGGGCGGCACGACGTGCGGCTTCGGCATTGGAATTAACCGCAATACGTTCCACATTGGGATAATGCTGATCCAGCCAACGACGGCACTGCCCTAAAGACTGCGCGTGCGCGTAAATTTTTTGAATGTCGGTGCCGTTTTTTGCGAGCAAATTATGGTGAATACGCAGTGTTACTTCGCCGCAAATTTTGACGTTGTGATCGATAAAACTTTCGTGCGTGAGCGCCACCAAACCTTCGGTGGAATTTTCAACAGGAACCACACCGTATTGCGCATCGCCGCGCTCCACTTGGCGAAAAACTTCGTCGATGGTGGCTTGGCTGTGACAGACCGCGCCCAAACCAAAATGCTTAATGGTGGCTTCCTGAGTGAAGGTGCCTTCTGGCCCCAAATACGCCACTTGCAGAGGCTCTTCCAAAGCCAAGCACTGCGACATAATTTCACGAAAAATTTTGGCCATGGCTTTTTCTGGCAGCGGGCCTTCGTTGCGCTCCATGACTTTGCGCAGCACTTGCGCTTCGCGTTCGGGGCGATAAAACACCACGGTTTCACCAGGCTTGGCGTATTTGTGTTTGACCTCCGCCACCTGCTGAGCACGACGGGCACGCTCGTTAATTAATTGCTGGATTTGTTGATCCAAACCATCAATTTGATTGCGTAATTGTTCGAGTTCTTGGGCTTCGCTCATTATTTTCGTTCTATGTTGGATGCTGGGCGATGGGCGATGGGCGATGGGCGTGCACTGCAAATAAAATCAACGCACAATGAACGCCAAACGCTCAACGCCTAACGATTTAACTAGCCATTCTTTTTTGCAAATTCCTGCATGAAATTAATCAGCACATCCACCGCCTCAAGGGTGACGGCGTTGTAAATAGACGCACGCATACCGCCGACGCTGCGGTGACCAGCCAGATATAAGAGGCCTGCCGCTTCGCTTTCTGCCAAGAATTTTTTATCCAAAGCCGCATCGGCCAAAGTAAAGGGCACGTTCATGATGGAGCGGCTGTTTTTGGCAACGGGGTTGGCGTAAAAACCGCTGTTGTCGATATAGTCGTACAGTTTTTTGGCTTTAAGGTGATTAATTTTCGCCATGGCTTTTAAGCCGCCTTGCGCTTTTAACCATTTAAATACCAAGCCCGCTAAATACCAGCTGTAAGTGGCGGGAGTGTTGTACATGGAGTCGTTATCGGCGCAGATTTTATAATCCATCATGGTGGGCGTATGCGCGTGGGCATGGCCCAATAAATCTTCGCGAATAATCACAATCACAAGGCCAGCAGGGCCGATGTTTTTCTGTGCGCCTGCGTAGATCATGCCGAACTTAGACACATCCAATTCTTGCGACAAAATGCAGGAGGAAAAGTCGGCAACAATAGGCACGCCGTTGGTTTGGGGAATATAGTCAAAGGCTACACCACCAATGGTTTCGTTGGCGCAGTAGTGCACGAAGCTTGCGCCTTCGGTGAGCTTGAGTTCGCTTTGGCTGGGCACGCGGTCAAAGTTGGTGGCTTCGCTTGTGCCTGCGATATTCACCCTGCCATAGCGCTTAGCTTCGGCAGCGGCTTTTTGTGACCACTGGCCTGTCACTATGTAGTCAGCTGTGCCGCCGCGCATGAGGTTCATCGGGATCATGGCGAACTGGCTGGACGCGCCGCCTTGCATAAAGAGCACTTTGTAATTGGCGGGAATGTGCAGCAGATCGCGTAGGTCTTGTTCGGCGGCCTTGGCGATACTTTGGTAGTCCGCGCCACGGTGGCTCATTTCCATTACCGACAGGCCCTTGCCGTGCCAGTTAGTCATTTCATGGGCGGCTTGTTCTAGTACAGCCAAAGGTAACGAAGCGGGGCCTGCACAAAAATTATACTTTCTCATTTCACTACTCATTTACTTGATGCGCTATGCGCGAAATCTTTATCTGTTTACGCTGTGCGCTCAGCCATTTTACGCTCAATACGGCGCAGCCACGCGGCGCGCACTATCGCAAGCATCACACCCAGCATGCCACCGAGCACCACACCGACAGCCACTATCAGTAGCTTTTTCGGTTTAACGGGCGCAATCGGGGTGCTGGCAGGTTGTTCTTGTTCGGCAAAGCGCACACGCTCCCAGTTAATCTTGGCACCTTCAGCCACCTTGATCTTGGCTAAAAGCTCAGGCAACCCTTTGATATGGCTGTCTTCAGTGGCTTTTTTACGCTCTTCAATTTGCGTAATTTCCGCACGCAGCGCCTTGCTTCCAAGCATAAAAAGCGGTGGCTCCACACCTACAGCAACGCGATCAGCGCTATAGAGCGGGCGCGCTTGGCCAATACTGTCGGCTACGGCGGCGGCTTCACGCAGCTTAAAGAGGCGCTGCTGTTTGTCGGCTTCATAAGCTGTGCGTAGTTCACCTGCCTGCATCTGCCAATAGTCAAGCTGTGCCTGAATGCGCATCTGCACTGAGCTACGCACCTCAGCGGCATGCTCGTTTACTAGAAACTGGCTGTAACTGTTAAGCACAGAGGCAGCTAAAGCAGCATCGGATATCTGAAACTTCAGGCGCAAAAACACATCGCTGTCTTTGGCGCCTGGGTCTGTATGGCTAAAGCGCTCGGAGAACTTAATAAAGTTTTGCTCAGGCGTAAGCTTGGGGTTCTCGATCAGTGCCTTAAGCGCCGTGTTGTCGCCTTTGAGCAACTCTTGGTAAAAGCGATGCTCGTTGTTGCTTGACAGCGCACGATCGCGAATATCGGCAAAGGCCTGTTTGCTGGTTAGGAAGACTTCTTTTTCTGCCACACCCAGCACATCCTTAAGCCTTGGCTGATTTAAAGGCAAAAGATCTGCCTCACGCACGGGCTTAAACACGACCTCGGCTTCGTAGGTGGGCGTCGCCCAAAAGGCATAAAGCAACGCCGCCATCACACAGACGGTACCTGTGCCAACTAGCCACAACCATTGCTCTTTGATGTCGTCAACTAGGTCAAATAAATCAATTTCATCCATATTTTCTTGCATTTTTTCATCCATGGCTAAGGGATTATTCTGCGTCATTTTCGTCGATTTCTACGCCGTTGTTTTCTTCGGTTGTTACTGAGTTAGGTGCTGCATTTACGACAGTGGCACCGTCTTCGTCTTCATCACGGTCTTCGATGCGCTCTACGCCGACGAGTTTTTCTTTGGCGTCCACTTTAATTAAGGTCACGCCTTGGGTATTTCGACCCAGCACAGACACTTCGTTGACGCGGGTGCGTACCAGTGTGCCTTGGTCGCTGACCAGCATCACTTCGTCGCCATCGAACACTTGCACCGCGCCGACTAATGGCCCGTTGCGGTCGTTCACCACCATGGCAATCACACCCAAGGTGCCACGGCCTTTGGTGGGGAACTCGCTCACTTCGGTACGTTTGCCGTAGCCGCGTTCCGAGGCAGTGAGAATGGTGCCGCCTTCAGCGGGAACGATAAGCGCAATCACGCGCTGGTTCTCGCCAAGCTTGATGCCGCGCACACCACGTGCGCCACGGCCCATGGCGCGCACATCGGATTCTTTAAAGCGCACCGCTTTGCCTGCGTTCGAGAGCATTAAAATATCTTGCGTGCCGTCGGTGATGGTCACGCCCACTAGGAAGTCGCCTTCGTCCAGCTCACAGGCAATCAGGCCAACCGAGCGTGGACGGCTGAATTGATCCAGCGTGGTTTTCTTCACCACGCCACAGGCGGTAACCATAAACACATAGCGGTCTTCGCGGTATTCTGGCACAGGCAAAATCGCGGTAATGCGTTCGTTTTCGTCCAAGTTCAGCACATTGACAATAGGGCGGCCTTTGGCGTTGCGGCTGGCTTGCGGGATGTCGTACACAGTGAGCCAGTACACTTTGCCCTTATCGGTAAAGCACAAAACCGTGTCGTGGCTGTTCACCACCAAGAGGTGTTCGATAAAGTCTTCGTCTTTGACGCTGGCCACGGATTTGCCTTTACCACCGCGTTTTTGCGCTTGATAGGCATCCATCGGCTGAGTTTTAGCGTAACCGCCGTGCGACAGCGTCAGCACCAGCGTTTCCTCAGGGATCAGGTCGGCCATAGTCAGGTCGCGCTTATCGGCGATGATTTCGGTCTTACGCGCATCGCCGTATTCGTCGCGAATGGCGACCAGCTCTTCACGAATCACTTCCATCAAACGCTCTGGGCTGCCCAAAATATGCAGGTATTCGGCAATTTCGGTGAGCTTGAGCTGATATTCTTCGATCAGTTTTTCGTGCTCAAGACCCGTTAATTTTTGCAGGCGTAAATCCAAAATAGCCTGAGCCTGCACGGGCGATAGGTAATACAACCCATCGCGGAAGCCAAATTCTTCGGGCAGGTCATCGGGGCGGCAAGCGTCTTCGCCTGCACGCTCCAGCATATCCATTACCGAACCAGGCGCCCAAGGCGTAGCAACCAAACGCTCTTTGGCTTCGACAGCGGTGGGGGATTTTTTAATCAGCTCGATAATCGGGTCGATGTTGGCCAGCGCCAAGGCCAAGCCTTCTAATATGTGACCGCGTTCGCGCGCTTTGCGCAGGTCGAAAATGGTGCGACGAGTGACCACTTCACGACGGTGTTTAACAAAGGCCTCCAGCATTTGCTTGAGGTTCAGGGTGCGCGGTTGGCCGTCCACCAGCGCCACGGTATTGATACCAAACACTCCTTGCAGCTGAGTTTGAGCGAAGAGGTTATTTAAAATTACCTCAGGCATTTCGCCGCGACGCACTTCGACCACAATGCGCATGCCGTCTTTGTCGGACTCGTCACGCAGCTCGGTGATGCCTTCGATTTTCTTTTCTTTAACCAGCTCGGCGATTTTTTCAATCAAGCGCGCTTTGTTCACCTGATAAGGGATTTCGGTGAAGATGATGCTGACTTTGCCGCTTTTCTCGTCTTCTTCAAAATGGTGGCGCGCACGCAGATAAATGCGGCCACGACCCGTACGATAGGCTTCCACAATGCCATCGCGGCCATTGATGAACGCGCCCGTGGGGAAATCGGGGCCTGGAATGTATGCCATCAAGCCATCGACATCGATATCGGCGTTGTCGATCAACGCCAAGCAGCCATTTAGCACTTCAGTCAGGTTGTGCGGGGCAATGTTGGTGGCCATACCCACGGCAATACCTGAGGAGCCGTTGATCAAGAGATTGGGTACGCGCGTAGGCAGCACCTCTGGGATTTGCTCGGTGCCGTCGTAGTTGGGCACCCAGTCCACGGTTTCTTTGTCGATATCGGCCAGCATGTCGTGGCTGATTTTTTTCATGCGAATTTCGGTATAACGCATGGCCGCTGCGGCGTCGCCATCGACCGAGCCGAAGTTACCTTGGCCGTCCACCAGCGTGTAACGCATGGAGAAGTCTTGTGCCATACGCACAATGGTGTCGTATACGGCTGCGTCGCCGTGAGGGTGGTATTTACCGATCACGTCACCGACCACACGGGCGGATTTTTTATAGGCCTTGTTCCAGTCGTTGCCGAGCACATTCATGGCGTGCAGCACACGACGGTGCACAGGCTTTAAGCCATCGCGCACGTCAGGCAAGGCGCGGCCTACGATCACGCTCATGGCGTAATCGAGATAGGACTGTTGCAGCTCGTCTTCGATGTTGATTGGAAGAATATCTTTACTTAACTCGCCCATATTTTATTAACTCTTTTTGGCCAAGCCGTACGACTTAGGCTGGTTATCCTTTCAATGAGCACCGTTTAAAAAATAGACAAAGGCTCAATTCGGTATGCAATAAAGCGCGCGATCATAACACAGAACCCGCAAGCCGCTAAGACCTTGCAGGCTTTGCCGTACTATCGCCTTTGGGCTTGGTGCGGCGCGCTTCTTGACGCACTTTTTGACGTTTGGCGACGCGCTCAAAATCTTCTCTTTCTTTGACCGATTTACGTTTGATTTCACGGCGCGGCATGCCGACTAAATCGTAGAGGTCGTTCACTTCTTTTTGCCCCAATTCGACCCAAGTACCGACAGGCACGTTGGAAGGCATAAAAATACAGCCGTAGCGCACGCGTTTTAAGCGGCTGACTTCCACGCCCTGGCTTTCCCACAAACGGCGCACTTCGCGGTTTTTGCCTTCCATCAGCACGACGTGATACCACTTGTTTTGGCCGTCGCCATCGAAAAATTGAATATCGGTAAAGCGCGCCATGCCGTCTTCAAGCAGCACGCCTTCTTTTAGGCGCGCGATCATGTCTTCGTCGATATTGCCGCGCACGCGCACGGCGTATTCACGATCGACGCCGCCTGAGGGGTGCATCAGCTTGTTGGCCAGCTCACCGTCGGTGGTAAAGAGCAGCAAGCCGCTGGTGTTGATGTCTAGGCGGCCAATGTTGACCCAGCGCTCGTCTTTGGTTTTGGGCAAATGCTGAAATACCGTGGGGCGGCCTTCGGGGTCTTGGCGGCTGCACACTTCGCCTACGGGTTTGTTGTAAGCCAACACCCGCACATAGCGCCCCACCTCTTCTAAATTGACGCGGCGGCCATCGACCTGAATTTCATCGTGGCGGCTGGCGCGATCGCCAAGCTTGGCCACAATGCCATTGACCTTTACCCGCCCTTCGCTGATCCAGCCTTCGATTTCACGGCGTGAGCCAATGCCCGCCACGGCCAGTAATTTTTGGATACGTTCATTCATGGTTGTGCTCCTGGGCGTCTTGCGACGAGCCATCTTGTTGGTTTTTAAGTTTATTGAGCAAGTCGCTGACGCTTTGGTCTTGTTCTGCTTCTTCGTTGTCGTTATCGCTTTCGGTCACACCAAAGAGGTTTTTCTCGACCTTGGCCACCAGCTCAGCGGCCTTGGCCAAATCGTCTTCGGTGGCGGCTAAAACATCGGCGCCGCGCGCTTCAACTTCTTCTTTGGAGAAGTCGTAGTCCTTAGCAGGCTCAACGCGCGCATGGGCGTCTTCGCCAAACTCCAATTCACGGTTGAGGTCGTCGAAGGCTTTGATTTCCATCAGACTGGGCAGCTCGTCCAAGCTTTTTAAATTGAAATAATCCAAAAACTCTTTGGTGGTGGCATACATAGCGGGGCGACCTGGCACATCGCGGTAGCCAACCACGCGCACCCAGTCGCGCTCAAGCAAGGTTTTAATAATGTTGGAGCTGACCACCACGCCGCGCACGTCTTCGATATCGCCACGGGTAATGGGCTGGCGGTAGGCAATCAGTGCCAAGGTTTCCAGCAGCGCACGCGAATAGCGCTGCGGACGCTCATCCCACAAACGCGCCACAAAGGCGGCGGTGTCCTGGCGCACTTGCAAACGAAAGCCCGAGGCCACTTCCACACATTCGATACCGCGCCCCTGAAGGTCTTGTTTGAGCTCATTTAAAGCTTCGCGCAGCTCGCCAAAGCTGGGTGGGTTGTCTTCGCCAAAGAGTGTTTGCATCCGCTCCAAAGACAGCGGATTGCCTGCGGCCATCATCGCGGCTTCGAGTAGGTTTTTAAGGGGTGGCTGATTCATGCGTATCCATCAAACTCATTGTAGGAGGGGCCTTCGGCGCTTTTGGTTTGGCGCAAGCGCAGGTGAATATGTCCAAAGACTTCGTGCTGCACAATATCCACTAGGGTTTCTTTTACCAACTCCAAAATGGCCATAAAGGTCACCACCACCCCAACTCGCCCTTCCTCTGGGGTAAATAGGCTACGGAAAGTGACAAAATGCCCACCCTTGAGCTTAAGTAACACCTCGCTCATGCGCTCACGAGTAGACAGCTGCTCACGCTGCACTTCGTGGCTTTCAAAACGCTCGGCGCGGCGCAGCACATCGGCAAAGGCCAGCATCAGTTCTTTCATTTCCACCTCGGGGTGGATGCGCTCGGCAATGCGCTC
>JAYRHO010000298.1:0-6867 GCA_041907245.1 Saccharospirillaceae bacterium | reverse complement strand
TTTGTCGGCACTACGCGCATCAAGGCGGGTGAAATCAAGCACAGCGCTTACGGCAATTTGATTGTGGGTAATTTTTTAAGCGACGAGCTCGAATCTTGCCAGCTGCTGGCCGACAGCCTCAACACCACTGGCATTAAGGTGGGCATCAGCCAAGATATTCAGCTGGAACGCTGGAAAAAAAGCATTTGGAACGCCAGCTTTAACCCGCTGTCGGTGCTGACTAATGGCGCAGATACAGGCCGCTTGCTGGGCACGCCAGAGGCGGAAGCCTTGGTGCGCGCACTGATGGCGGAAGTGATTGCGACCGCGACCGCCTCAGGCTACCCGCTGCCCCAAGATCTGATCGAGAAAAACATCGCGACCACGCGCGCCATGCCAGCCTATCAAACCAGCATGGCAGTGGATTATCTCAACGGCTCTCCTATCGAGCTAGAAAGCCTGCTTGGCAGTGTGGTGCGCTATGCGCGCAAGCACGCCGTGCCCACGCCTCACCTCGACACGCTTTATCAAGCGCTCAAAATCCGCCAGTAACACAAAGTTACAGTCTGGCTTGAAAAGTGTTACCTGCACTGGGTGTTTCGGTAACACTTTTTCGTCACAAAGTTGTCGTCCGTATAACAATGTTTGTAAGTTATTGATTTTATTAGTGCTAAAAACTTGGCACGACTTTGGCTATATAGAATCAGCCCGCAACGAACAATAAAAATAAAAAAGTTGCCAAGCTAGGTCGAAAAATAAAAATAATAAAAGGCCGTAAGCTTCTGACAATAGAAATAAAAAACACAGAAGCGCAGAGTTGGTTGTTATTAGTGCGCAGCGTTGGCTGTGAACAATAAAAATAATAAGGGCTTAGCCTGTTTACTTATAACAATGAACTCCCTTGCCAGACCATCAAGCCGCTTTGCGGCTTTTTGTTTTTTTGGGGCTAGCAAACTCAGCCCCAAATACTAGCCTTCCAGCGCTTCGCTTAGCTCCATCCAGCGCATTTCCACTTCTTCTTGCTCGGCTTTTAGCTGGGCTTGTTGGTGCAGCAGCTTGTGCAGTTCGTCTTTGCGCGCGGCTTCATAAAGGCCTGTGTCAGCCATTTTTTCTTCAATCGCAGCCAGGTGTGCGCCCAGTTCTTCCAGGCGTTTTTCGCATTTTTGCTGCTCTTTTTTCAGCGGTGCAAGGCGTTGGCGCGCTTCGGCTTCGAGGCGTTTTTGTTCTTTGCGGTCGAGGCCTGGTTTGCTGCTTTCGGCTGGGCTAGCCGCCTCGCTGTCTTTGGCTTGAATGTAGGCATGGTAGTCGTCGAGGTCGCCGTCGAAGGCCTGAACTTTGCCGTTATCGACCAGCCAGTATTCATCCACTGTGGCTTTGAGCAGATGGCGGTCGTGGCTGACGACGAGAATCGCACCCGGAAAATGCTGCAACGCCAGCGTGAGGGCTTCGCGCATTTCGATATCGAGGTGGTTGGTGGGCTCGTCCAATATCAGCAGGTTGGGCGTTTGCCAAGCAACGCAGGCCAGGGCCATGCGCGCTTTTTCACCGCCTGAAAAGGGGGCGATGATTTCCAGCGCTTTGTCGCCGTGAAAGCCAAAGCCGCCGAGGAAATTGCGGATTTCTTGCTCGCTGGCCTGTGGGCGCAGCCGTTGCAAAATCAACAAGCCCGAGGCTTGGGTATCTAAAGCTTCAAGCTGATGTTGGGCAAAATAGCCAATGCGCAGGTGTTCGCCTTGGCTGCGTTGGCCGCTTTGCATGGGCAGCTCGCTGCACAGGGTTTTAAGCAGGGTGGATTTACCCGCACCGTTTGGCCCCAATAGGCCAATACGATGACCTGGCACGATGGACAGTCGCACCTTGGGCAGAATGGTTTTGCCCGCGTAGCCTAGATCGGCTTGATCCAGAGTGAGCAGGGGCGCAGACATTTTTTCGTAGCAGGGAAATTTAAACTGGAAGGGCGAATCCACATGCGCGGGCGCAATGCGCTCCATGCGTTCCAGCTCTTTTAAGCGGCTTTGCGCCTGCTTGGCTTTGGTGGCTTTGGCACGAAAGCGGCGCACGAAGTCGTCGATTTCGGCAATGCGCACCTGTTGTTTTTCATACTGGCTTTGTTGCTGCGCCAGTTTTTCCGCACGCATACGTTCGTAGGCGCTGTAGTTGCCAGGGTAGAGGGTGAGCGTTTGTTGGTGCAGATGGACAATATGGCTGGCGACCGAGTCGATAAAATCGCGGTCGTGCGAAATAAAAAGCAGCGTGCCAGGGTAGCCTTTCAGGTAGCCTTCCAGCCAGAGCGTGGCTTCTAAGTCTAAGTGGTTGGTGGGCTCGTCGAGCAGCATTAAATCCGAGGGCATCATCAAGGCTTGGGCGAGGTTTAAGCGAATGCGCCAGCCACCTGAAAAGCTGTTTACGGGCAAGTGCATTTGCTCTTGGGCAAAGCCTAGGCCGTGTAGCAGCTGTTGAGCTTTCACAGGGATGTGGTAGCCCTGATGAGCGTCCATATCGGCTAAATGTTGCGCCAGCTCGTGGTCGTTGGCAGCGCAGGCAATGCGTTGCTCCAGCTCGCGGAAAACGGCATCGCCGTCGATGGCGTAATCCAGCGCGCTGCGTGTGCTGCTTTCGACTTCTTGGCGCATGTGGGCAATGCGCCACTTGGGCGGCATCAATAAATCGCCGCCGTCCACGGGCATTTCGCCATTGAGGAGCGCAAAGAGGGTGGATTTACCCGCGCCATTGGCACCGATCAGCGCGATTTTTTGGCCATCATGAATGCGTAAGCTGGCGTCTTTGAGCAGCATGTTCACGCCACGCTGCAAGGAAACTTGGTTTAATTCAATCATGGGGGTATCTGGCCAAATAAAATGGCGCGTATTCTATTACAGCCTGTCACTAAGACCTAACTCGGAGCTTTAATGAACCCACTTTGGCAATTTATGCTGCACACCTATGCCCAAGAAGGCATGAAAGAGCACTGTTTAAGGCTGCAAAACGAGCAGGGGCAAGATGTGTTGCTGTACTTGTGGCAGTTGTGGCTTAAGGAAACGGGGCAAACTAAGCCACAGGCTCAAGCCTTAGCCTCGTATTTGCACTGGCGAGATACGGTGATTGTGCCTTTGCGGCAAGTACGGATGCAGCTTGAGAAAACCCAAGAGCCGCTGCGGTCGCAGCTGCTGCAAGCCGAGCTTAGTGCGGAGCAGGTGGGGGCGCAGTTGTTGTACTCGTTGAGCTCTTAGCCTGTTTTTCGGCGATACGTTCGTCCAGCCACTTTAATAACGCCTGCCATTCTTTGCTGTCTTTGGCGTCGTTCTGCTCAAAATCGACCAAGCCCAAGCCATGCTCACTGGCGCGCACATAGGATTGGGCGTCGCGAAAGGCGGCGACAAAAGGAATGTTGAGGCTTTTTAAGAACTTTTCCAGCTTGGCGTAGATAAGGGTGTTTTTCTTGACGCGATTGGCAATCACGGCAATGGGTTTGGGGTTCAGACGAAAAGCGCGCGACAGCAGCACATCACGAATAAAGCCCGTTGCGGCACGGATATCAATCGCCGAGGGAATCACAGGAATGATCACCATATCCGACTGCTGAATCAGGTCGGACAGCACATTGCCCGCCAAGCCTGCGGGGGTGTCTAAAATAACGCGCGCGGTATCCACAGGAACACGCAGGTTCCAAGTGCGCGTCGCACCCTGAGAATTCATATTTTGAAAAGCGGGCAGCCCCGTAATGGTGGGCAGGTGCAAGTCGCGCGCTTGCAGCCAATCCATCGAAGATCCTTGCGGGTCGTAATCGACCAGCACCGTTTTGTGCCCCGCATTGGACATAAAGCTGGCGAGATTGGTGGCCATAGTGGTTTTGCCGCAGCCGCCTTTGGCATTGGCAATCATGATGCGAATGGGCATGGCCTGGCGCACAACACGAGCTTTGGATGCGGGTGTTAAAAGCTCTGCGTTATCCGTTGTGTCATGCGTGTTGTTCGGCGCAGTCATGGTTTGGGCGTCCTATGTTCCAAGCTTTATTTTCATGAAAATGTAAGGGTAAGCAAGAGGCCGAAGGATAGCATTATTTGATTATTTTTTGTTAAGAATCAGAAGGCTGGCTCACACAGGTTAAGCATTTTATACGAGTGTGTTTGCTACTTTGGTAGGAGTCGCCCAAAGAGGCGACACGCAAGAGTTACGAGCGGGTTTTAAATAGGGCAAACAGCGTTGCTGCGGTAAAGCCTACAAACCAAATGCACAGCCATTGCGGCATACTTAGCCCCAAGAACAGCCAATCGATTTCGGCGCAGTTGCCATCGCCTTTTAGCATCAACGACAGCACCTCTAAGGCGGGGCTGGTTTCCATCAGGTAATAAATGCTGGGTGCGCAGGCAGGCACTTCGCTGGGAGGCAGGCTTTGAATCCAGATATGGCGGCCGCTGGCCCAAAGGCCAAACACACAGGCGGCGAGCGTGAAAATGAGCGCCGAACGTAACACCCAACCCGCTTTTTGGCGGGTGCTCGGCTGAGCAAAGAACGCGGCCAAAAAACCTAAGCCTGTAAGCACCACGGCCACGCGCTGCAACATGCAAAGCGGGCAAGGGTCGAGATACATCACATATTCAAAATAAAAAGCGGCGGCCATAAGGCCCGCGCAGCTTAAAAAGCCCGCCAAATAGCCATGGCGTAAGGATAATGACGAGAAAAAAGTAGGCATAACCACCCCATAAGAAAAAGTGCGCAAAGTCTATCACGGCTTTTGCCCCTGCGCGCCTAGCAAATTGGGCTAGACTCTAGGCACGAAAAACCGTTGGAGAGTCCTATGTTTGCTAAGTTCCTAATCATCCCCCTGCTGGCGCTTGTGGTGGCTATGCCCGCTCAGGCATCGGGCAAAAAAGAAGAAAAAGCCGCCGTGGTCGAAGGCGTGCAATATGTGTATCTCGACCCTGTTTTTATGGTGAATTTTGGCGAAACAGGCAGGCTACGCTATTTGCGCACTCAAATAGCGGTGAAGGTTGCCAACGCCGAAGCGGCCACTAAGGTGAACGAGTTTTTGCCCTACTTGCGTAACGACATGATTTTGATTTTAAGCGCGCAATCGGCGGAGATTATCAACACCCCACAAGGGCGCGAGGCGCTGCGCAAGATGGCCTTGGATAACTTGCGCGGGCGCATGATCAAGCTTGCTGAACAGCCCTATATCGATGAGCTGTATTTCAGTAACTTCATCACTCAGGGCTAGCGTTTTAGATACTGGGCAAGGTAGTCGGCGAAGCTTTGGCTGTCGCCCGCTTCCATTTCAGCCTGCGCGGCCAGCGAGTTTGTAGCCAGCGTTTGCCAGTGCTTGCGCACCTCGCTCGCCAGTGGCTCACTCAGTGTTTTACGATGCGCTTCGGCTTGTTTTAAGGTAAAGGCGCTGAACTCCAAACCGCTTTCTTCTAAGCCGCGTAACACTTTGGCCGAAGGCGTAAGGCTTGCATCCATTACTTTCAGTTTTTGCTGCGCCAGGGCATCAATATGAAAGCGGGTGCCCGAGGCCTGATCCATCAGCTTGGCCAGCTCCTCCATGCTGTTTAAGGCTTCCAGCCCCCAGCTTTGCAGACTGACGTCTTGGCCATCGCGCTTAAGCTGTAGATCGGGGCGGCGGCCTTCCATCGCGGTGATCTTTTGGTTGAAACGAATGTCGCTGCACTCGCAGTCTTCGATGCTTTGGCTGTCATTGAGCAAACACCACAGCAAAAACACATCCATAAAAGCCATTTGTGGCACGTCTATGCCCACAGGCAAAAACGGATTGACGTCGGTATTGCGCACTTCGATGTACTGCACGCCGTATTTGGCCAAGGCTTCGAGCGGCTTTTCGTCGTTGGGACTGATGCGCTTGGGGCGAATGTCGCTGTAATACTCGTTTTCGATTTGCAGCAAATTAGCGTTGAGTTGCTTGAAATGCCCCTGTTCATCTTGCACACCTATGGCTTGGTAAGCAGGAACGGGCACAGTGACGGCTTTGCCTAGGGTGTCGATGTAAGTGCTGAGTTTGTTGTAGCAAATGGTTAAGCCCGACTGCGCGTTGTTTTGGTAACCAAAATCGCTCATGCGCAACGAGGTCGCGTAGGGCGCATACAGAGTATTGGCGTGCAGTTTTTGCAGCTTGTGCGCTTTGCCATCGAGGAAGCTGGCGCAGACCGCAGGCGAGGCGCCAAAGAGATACAACAGCAGCCAAGAATGGCGGCGAAAATTGCGAATGAGCGCAAAATAGCGCGCCGAAATGTAATCCTTCAACGGCTCTTGGTTGCCATCGAGCTTTTGCAATAGCGGCCAGAGCGCGTCGGGAAGCGAAAAGTTGTAATGAATGCCCGCAATGGCCTGCATGGTGCGGCCATAACGATGCCACAAGCCATGACGGTAAACGTGCTTGAGCTTGCCCAGATTCGAGCTGCCGTATTGAGCAATAGGAATGCTCATTTCACCCTGCAAAATACTGGGCATGGAGCTTGGCCAAATCAGCTCGCCATCTAAGTTTTCGTAGGTAAAACGATGCGCTACCAAAAGGTGCGCCAAGGTTTCATGCGCACTTTGGAATACAGGCGTAATAAACTCCAACAACGCCTCGGAGTAATCCGTGGTGATATAAGGATGCGTTAAGGTCGCGCCCAAGGCTTTGGGGTGCGGCTTTTGGCTGATCACCCCAAGCGCCGACGTGCGCAGCGTTTCCCTTTCGATGCCGCGATTAAGCTGGGTTAAAAGTGGCTGCTGGGCAGGCTCGGCAAGAAAGGCGAAGGCTTGTTGGTAAGTGGCCAAAGGATGCTCGTAATTCAAACTAAATTAGTCGGATTATAGAGCCAAGCCTTAGAAGGCGGAAGTTATACTTGTAGCCAGCAAGCACCCAGCACCCAACGCCCAACGCCCAAC
>JAYRHO010000297.1:0-1641 GCA_041907245.1 Saccharospirillaceae bacterium | reverse complement strand
TCGGCGGGAGAATGCTTCAAAAACGAGCGCAAGGTCGCGGGCGTTTGGCTAATGGGCAGGCTAAGCACCCAGCTTGGGAAGGCTAAATAGGTCTGGCTTTGGTTGAATTGCACAGGGGTTGCGAAAATTTCTTGATATAAAAGGGCGTGAGCGGGGGCGCTGTAGGCGCAGCCCACGGACAGTAAAGGAATCCCTTGCCCCGTTAGCCAGCTCGATAGTCGATGCCAAATGACCAAAAGCGATTCGCTTAAAAAATGGTCGCTATCAAAGCGGGTGTCGTGCTTTATGACGAGGTGCACCACCTGAGCATCGGCCTGTAATTCAATACTAGGAGCGCCGTCAAACAGCGCATAAAAACGCTTGGCACGATGCAGCGCATGTTCAAGGTTGGTGCAGCTAATCAAGGCTTTGCACATCATGGCAAAGGTGCCATAAGGGCTGTTTTTCTCGGCTAAGCCCATAAATTCATCGTTGCTCAGCTGCCATAAACGGCCCATCAGACGCGTGTAATCATGATGGCTCAAACCAGCCTTGGGGTCGTCCAGCGCACAAAGTGCGATGCCTGCTTTTTCCAGCAACGTAGCGCGGCTAAGACCACGGCGCGCGGCACCGCGTAATGGCGCATCGATAAAAGGGCGGGGAATGGTTCTGCTCATGGCGGCATCAATGAAAAGACAGGCCGCCATTTTGACCTAAAAAGATTTAGTTTTCTAATGGTGTGTCGGCTGCTTTTTCAGCCATAGCCAGGGCAGTGACATCGTAAACAATCAAGCAAATATGACTGACTTCGCGATTGATATCCAAGATGGGAATGATGGATACGTTTTGATACATAAAAGGGGCTAGGCCACTAATCACCTTGGCATTGCTAAAGCGAAATAAATAAGGGCGTTGCTGGTGCAAAATAAAAGCTTGAGTTTTTAAGAAAAAAACAGGCTCGAACTTTTGTTCTAACCATTTTTGCTCGATATCGGGGAATAGCTCGTGAATTTTTTTGTCTTGGGCACTTTGTGGGCCGATGCCGCTGTGGTTTTCCATAAAAGCATTCCACAGCTGTACGCGGTAATTTTTATCCAATACCACCAAGCCGACGTCGATATTTTGCAAAATATCCATGAGCCAGTGGAAGTCTTGCATTTGCAATGATTTGCTCATAATTAATCCAGTAAATAATCAATTTTGTTGTTGAGCTGGTGCAAGGCTTGCTCGTTAAATAGCACCATCAAATCGCATTCGATATCCAATTTTTCCATGCTGTAATGAATCTCAATGGCCAAGGCTTGCTGACAAGAGGAGATCTGATACTGAGTCAGTGACGGCTTTAACAGCGAGGGAAAAGCTTGATTAAAATGAATACCCAGCTGCTCACCCATGCCGCGCACGCAAGCGCCAATTAAAATGGAGCTTAAGTCGATCATCAGCTCGTTGGCGGCTTCGGCTTGGTCGCCAAGATTTTGGTTGAGCAGAATTGCAAGCTCTGGAGCATTCATGGTGTTAAATATCATGAATGCTTCACCCGATATGCCAGAGCCGACAAAGTCTTGGCAGACGATGGCGTGTTGCGCTTGATTGTTTAAACTCTCTAGCTGAGAACGAATTTCTTCGACCGCACGAATGCGAATCAGTGGTACGGGTAAATTA
>JAYRHO010000296.1:0-10411 GCA_041907245.1 Saccharospirillaceae bacterium | reverse complement strand
CTGATAAGATGCGTCCGATGTAATGGGTGGGAGCGAGAACGACATGCAAATTGATCGACTACCCGATCCATCGATTGCCGCCAGCCTAACGGGCAACTGCGAATCCGCGGGCAATGCCACCGACAAAGCCCTGCTCGAAGACGAGAACATCGAAACCACCGATATTTTCTGCGCCCTGACCAACGACGACGAGGTCAACATCATGTCGTCCTTGCTGGCCAAACGCCTAGGCGCGCGCAAGGTGATGACACTCATCAACAAAGGCGCTTATGTGGATTTAGTGCAAGGTGGCATGATCGACGTGGCCATTTCGCCCTCGCAAATTACCATCGGCAGCTTGCTCACTCATGTGCGCCGTGGCGATATCGTCAACGTCCATTCCTTGCGCCGTGGTGCAGCGGAAGCCATCGAGGCCATTGCCCACGGTGATGCCAGCTCTTCCAAAGTCGTTGGGCGCAAGGTCAAGGATATTCGCCTGCCCCAAGGTACGACCATCGGTGCGATTGTGCGGGGTGACGAGGTGATTATGGCCAGCTCCGAGGTGGTGATTGAAACCAACGACCATGTGATTTTGTTTGTGATGAAAAAACGCCACATTCACGAAGTCGAGCGGCTATTCCACGTTTCTTTGGGATTCTTCTAATGCATTACGCCGTTATCGCCCGCATTCTGGGTGTGCTTTTGATGCTGTTTAGCCTGACGATGCTGCCGCCCATCCTAGTGTCCATCCTCTATGCCGACGGGGCAACCCAGGCCTTTATTACCGCCATGATCGTGATTTTTGGCATCGGCTTTACTTCTTGGCTGCCTGTGCGACAGATTCGGCAAGACCTGCGCACGCGCGACGGCTTTTTGATTGCGTCTTTGTTTTGGCTAGCCTTGGGCGCGGCGGGGACGCTGCCTTTGATGCTCGCCGCCCAGCCTGGGCTGAGCTTCGCCGATGCTTTTTTTGAAACGACCTCAGGCTTAAGCACCACAGGCGCGACCGTTATGACGGGCTTAGATCTGCTGCCCAAGTCCATTCTCTGGTATCGCCAACAGCTGCAATGGCTGGGTGGGATGGGGGTGGTGGTGTTGGCGGTGGCGATTTTCCCGATGCTGGGCATCGGCGGTATGCAGCTGTACAAAGCCGAAGTGCCTGGGCCGATGAAAGACAGCAAGCTCACTCCGCGCATTGCCGAAACGGCAAAATCCTTGTGGTACGTTTATTTGTTTTTAACCTTTGCCTGCGCCTTGGCATTTTGGCTGGCGGGGATGGACACTTTCGATGCCATAACTCACAGTTTTGCGACCGTAGCAACGGGCGGGTTCTCTACGCACGATGCCTCGTTTGGCTATTTTGATAACCCAATAATCGAAGCCATTTGCATCGTATTTATGCTGCTGGCGTCGTTTAATTTTGCTTTGCATTTTTATGCGTGGCGTAACCGTTCGCTGTCGCACTACCGCAATAGCGGTGAGCTGGTTTTTTTCCTACAAGCCCTAGCCTGGGTGGGCGGCATCATCGTGCTCACCCTATGGCTGACCAATACCTATTCGTTTGGGGATGCGGTGCGTTACGGCATTTTTGAGCTGGTCAGCATAGTCACCTCTACGGGCTTTGGCATTGCCGACTTTACGGTTTGGCCGATGTTTGTTCCTATTTTGCTTTTTATCGTGGCCTATATGGGTGGCTGTACTGGCTCAACCACAGGTGGCATCAAGGTCATTCGTACGCAGCTGCTTTTTGCCCAAGCCGCTCATGAAATCCGCCGCTTGATTTACCCCAACGCCATTTTGCAAGTCAAACTGGGCAAACAAGTGATTGGCGAGCGGGTATTAAGCTCGGTCTGGGGGTTTTTAGCGGTCTACGGCCTGACCACCATAGTGATTTCTTTGGCTCTTATGACCACGGGGCTGGACCCTGTCAGCGCCATTTCGGCTGCGGGTTTTTGCCTGAATAACACTGGTGTAGGAATGGGTGCGGCGTCATCCAACTACGCAGGCTTCACCGATCTGGCCAAATGGCTGCTTGGCCTAACCATGCTGCTGGGGCGGCTCGAAATTTTCACTATTTTGGTGCTGTTTTCACCCAGTTTTTGGCGAGGCTAAAGCCGCTATTGCGCGGCTTTGCGATAGAGGTTGCCCATCGGGCCGCGACGAAAACGCTTGTAGGTCCACTGATACTGTTCGGGGGCAAGTTCAATCAGCTTGGCAATGGTGCGGTTCATCGAAGCCGCCGAAACCTGCACGTCTTGACTGTAAATATCCTCATCCGCTGCGACAAAATACACCTCAAAACCCTGAGCATCAGGCAAGCGCTTGGCAAAACCAAAGACGGCGCGCGCACCGGTTTTGAGCAGCAATTCATGCGGTAATTTCGCGGTAAGGGCATCCACGCCCATAAAGGGTGCAATAACACCGCTGCGCTCTTTGGGTTCTTGGTCGGGCAAAATACCCGCTAACTGGCCTTTTTCCAGTGCCGCAAACATCATGGCGATGCCGTCGCGGTTGGCAGGAACCAGCAAGCCACCGGTTTTTTGGCGGCTTTCGCGCATCCACTTATCCAGCACTTTATTTTTTGCGGGCTTATACATGGCCGTCACCGTGGCATACATGGTGGCAACGTGATTCATCACTTCCCAGTTACCCAAATGCGGCGCGCTCAGCAGCACGCCCTTGCCCGCTTCTAGGGCATCGGTTAGAGCTTCGAGGTTGTGTACTTTGCGCACCAGCGTGCGGCCTTTTTCAGGCCCTGCGCCCCACATGACGCCCATCTCGATGCCCGACTTGGCGGTTTCGATAATGGATTGCTCCACCAGCTTGGCTTGTTCGGCGGCGCTTCGCTCTGGGTAGCACAAAGCCACGTTGATCTGCGCGACTTTGCGCATACCCTTAGCGTGCTTGGCGAGCTTGTGGCCAACCCAGCCACCCAAACGCTGCGCTTGGGCAAAGGGCAACAAGCTGATTAATTTGATTAAACCAATATAAAGATAACCCATCGTTTTTATCCTAATTACAACCTAGGCCGAAGTGTACCTAGCCAAGCCGCCTTGCGCCAATATGCTACACTCCTAGCTCCTTTCTCTTTAGATGCGCAGCCATGCTCAGCCTTGACCAAATACTAAAAAATAAACGCATCCTGATCTTGGACGATCTGGTCGAAGCGCGCAGCTCGATGAAAAAAATGATGGCGTTGCTCGGTGCTAGCAGCATCGACACCGCCAGCAGCGGCTGGGAAGCCACGCAAATGATTAACGAGCGCCATTACGACATTATTTTATCGGACTACAACCTCGATAAAGGCAAAGACGGCCAGCAAGTTTTAGAAGAGGCACGCTACACCAATCGCTTAAAAGCCTCGTCGCTTTTTATTATGGTCACAGGCGAAAATGCCATGGATATGGTGATGGGCGCACTGGAATACGAGCCCGATAATTACATCACCAAACCCTATACGCTCAGCATGCTGCGCGATCGCATGCAGCGTATTTTTTTAATTAAAAATGAAATTGCTGAAATCGATGCCGCTATCGATGCGGGCAATTTAAATCGCGCGATTGAATTGGCGCATGCGCTACTGGCCGAAAAGCCCAAGCTCATCATGCCGCTGACGCGCATTTTAGGAAAACTCTACCTACGAAAAAAAGATTATGTCAGTGCGCAGGCCGTTTATACGGTGTTGGTTGAGCAGCGCTCCGTGGCCTGGGCGCGTTTAGGCCAAGCCATTTGTATGCACTTTTTAGATGACTCGCGCGCCGCTCTCGCCCTGATCGACCAATGCCTATTGCAGCATCCACTTTATGTGCAATGTTACGACTGGAAAGCCACCATTTTATTGAGCATGGGCAAGCCGTTAGAGGCACAAAAAAGCCTAGAAAAGGCCGTGGAAATATCACCTAAAGCCGTGCTTAGGCAAATGGAGCTGGGGCGCGTGGCTTTTGATAATGGTGATTTTAAAACCGCCGAACAAGCCTTCGAGCAAGCGGTACGCTTAGGGCGTTACTCCTGCTACAAAAACACCTCCACCTACCTTAAATTTGCGCAAACGGTGCGCAATATTTTGGCAGGGCGTGGCGATACCAACAGCAAAGAGCTGCGCCTGCTGGCGGATAAATCTTTTCGTGTGTTTGAAGAGCTGCGTGAAGATTACGCCGATCAGCATGACGTCATGTTTGACACCTGCATCTTAGAAAGCAAAACGCATCTGGCACTGAATAACGAAGAAAAAGCCAAAGCCTCAACCAGCCTTGCTGCCTCTTATTTAGAAAAAATAAAAGACCCAGACAGCGAACGCGAGCTGAGCCTGGCTGAAAACTATTTAGAAACAGGCCAGCACGTTAAAGCCCAAGGCATTATTAATAAAATGAAACAAAAAGGCGTGGATAAAAAACTCGCCGCGCGCATTGAAGACATTGAAAATAACATCAGCCGCAGCCAAGTGCGCGAGCATAATGCTTCGCTCAATGCTCAGGGTATAGAGCATTATTCAAAGAAAGATTATCTCAAAGCCATTGCTTTATTTGATGAAGCCGCGGCCGACCAAGACGCCAGCACCAGCGTGTTGATGAATGCCATCCAAGCCAAAATCAGCCAATTTGAGCTGGATAAAAATGCCACCAGCCAGCTCAAAGACTGCCATCTTTATTTCAAGCGCATTGGTTTTATTGGCGAAGCCGACGACCGCTACGAACGCTATACCCGACTAAAAGAATCTTTTTATAAACACTGGAAAGCAGCGGGGCTAGCCTAATGAATTTTGCCGAATTAGTTGGCACAGTCGTGCACGACTTAAAAAATCAGCTGCAATCTTTATTAGATTACGAGCACGAAGCGCTTAGCCATATTCCCAGTCAATATCATGTGCATATTTTGCCAATATTGCAGCGCACCCTGCGCCTAAAAAACGATACCATGCAAATGGTGTCTTTATTTCGTATGGAGCAAAAACAGAATTTTATCAGCGATGACGCTTGGCCTTTGGACACCGCCAACGAAGCCATCGAAGTGATGCAAATTCAATTTCCCAATTTAAAAATTGAAAATCAGATCGCCGCCGATGCTCAGGGATTTTATAACGATAATTTAGTGATGCTGGCGCTGGTTACTTTAATTACCAACAGCGCACAAGCAGGCGCGACCAAAATCCTATTAACGGCACAAGAGCAGGATGGCTTAATGTTACAGCTAGAGGATAACGGCCACGGTTTTCCTGAAAGTATTTTAAGCGGTGAAAAGACCACCACTAAAGCCGAAGGCTCGGGCTTAGGTTTGTATTTTGTGCGTTTGATTGCCGAACACCACCAGCAAGGCAATAAAAAAGGCCACATCGAATTGGGCAATCTCGCCCAAAACGCTGGGGCCTTTGTGCGCTTGTATTTGCCCTAGTCTTTTAAGCGCTCGATACCCAAAGTTTTCATAATGTATTTTTCAAAAATCGGCTCGCTCGAGCCCGATTTCATTTTGTGAATGAAATACTTTTCAAAGGCAATTTTAGCGACGTGCACCCATTTGCCTTGTTTAAACCAAGTGACGTTGCGCGGCGGAATTTGTGGAATAGCGACAAAAGCCGCGCCTGTATCACCCATATCGGCTAAGCACACCGCACTCCAAGTTCCGCGCGCATTGGCCTCACCTTTGCCATCTAATTCGGCGGCAAGGTTTTTAGCGATGGCCGCCATCATCGACTCAATCATATAACCTGTTTTTGGCATACCCACAGGCACGGGCGTATCTTCGTAAGGTGGAATGGCAATGCTCACCCCCGCAGAGAATATGTTTTTATAGGTGGGGTTGCGCTGATGCTGATCCACCAAAATAAAACCTTTGGGGTTCACCAGGCCTTCGACGCCCGTAACTGCATCCACGCCAACAAAAGCAGGCAGCATCATCGAATGTTTAAAGGGCAGCTCGTGTTGTTTTTTCACACTGCCGTCTTCATTCATTTCATCGACGTACATTTTTCCTGCTTCAACTTTGGTGACCTTGGCATTGGTAATCCATTTCACATGGCGGTTGCGCAGCTCGCTTTCCATCATGGATTTAGAATCACCCACGCCGCCTAAACCCAAGTGGCCAATATAAGGCTCTGGGGTGACATAAATCATCGGCACGCGATCGCGCACTTTTTTGTTGCGCAATTCTTTATCCAAAATAAAGGCGTACTCGTAAGCAGGGCCATAGCAAGATGCCCCAGGCATTGCACCGACAATCACAGGGCCTGGTTCTTCAACGAGTTTTTTTACATCCTCGTAACAGGTTTCGGCGTGATCGAGCGTGCAAATCGAATGGGTAAAACCACCGTGCGGGCCTGCGCCTTCGACGGCGGCAAAATTCAGCTTAGGCCCTGTGGCTATCACCAAATAGTCGTAATGCTCGGTGCTGCCATTTTCTAAATGCAGGGTGTTGGCTTTCGGGTCGAGCTTGGTCACGCGGCCATGAATAAACTCGATTTTCTTTTTTTCCAAATGTGGGCGAATCGGAAAGCTGGTATCGGGGCGCGTGCGCCAGCCCACCGCAATCCACGGATTTGAAGGCACAAACTGAAAGTCTTCACGTTCGTTGATGACCGTTACCTGATGTTGGCTGCTGAGCGTCTCACGAATATCGTAAGCCCCTGCCATGCCGCCTGTACCTGCGCCGAGTATCACTATGCGAGCCATAACTGCCTCCTAATTTAAGCAGTGATTTAATTCCTTATAACTATATAGTTATATAATTCTAAGAAAGCAAGTTTTTTCCGTGGAAGTTGAAGCATAGACCGCGCTTCTCCACATTCCAGTCGCTTTTAAAAGCCTGCTATACTTCGCCCCTATTTTGCCCCCTATTTTTGCCGCATCTTCGCGTAATTAAGGACTTCCCGTGAGCACACCCCGTCATAACGTCAAAACCTTTCAGGGCTTGATTGCTACCCTGCAAGAATTCTGGTCGCAGCAAGGCTGCGTGATTAACCAACCCTACGATATGGAAGTGGGCGCTGGGACTTTTCACACCGCAACTTTCTTGCGCGCCATCGGCCCTGAAAACTGGAACTCGGCCTATGTGCAGCCCAGCCGCCGCCCCAAAGATGGCCGTTATGGTGAAAACCCCAACCGCTTACAGCACTACTATCAATTTCAAGTGGTGATGAAACCCAACCCTGTGGATATCCAAGAAAAATACTTGGAATCTTTGCGCGTACTGGGCATAGACACCCTCACCCACGACATTCGCTTTGTCGAAGACAACTGGGAATCCCCAACTCTGGGCGCCTGGGGCTTGGGTTGGGAAGTGTGGCTAAACGGCATGGAGGTGACCCAGTTCACCTATTTCCAACAGGTCGGCGGTTTAGAGTGTTTTCCTGTCACGGGGGAAATTACCTACGGCATCGAACGTATCGCCATGTACTTACAAGAAGTGAACTCCGTCTATGACCTCGTTTGGACCTATGGCCCAGATGGCAAACCCGTTACCTACGGCGACGTGTTCCACCAAAACGAAGTGGAGCAATCCACCTACAACTTTGAATACGCCGATGTCGATTTCCTTTTCCAAGCCTTTAACCAGTACGAAAAAGACTGCCAGCGCTTGATTGCCGCCAACCTCGCCTTGCCCGCCTACGAGCAAGTGCTCAAGGCTTCACACAGCTTTAACCTGCTGGATGCCCGTGGTGCGATATCGGTGACCGAACGCCAAGGCTACATTTTGCGTGTGCGCACTTTGGCGCGTGCCGTCGCCCAAGCCTACTTCAATAGTCGTGCCGAGCTGGGTTTCCCCTTGGCCGAAGAAGCCAACCGCACCGATATTCTTGCCCGTTACCAAGCCGAAAAAGTCCAGCAGGAGACCAAATAATGAGCACTCGTGATTTTCTTGTGGAGCTGGGCACCGAAGAACTGCCACCCAAAGCCCTCAAAACACTCTCTGCCGCCTTTACGCAGGGCATCGAAGATGGCTTAAAAGCCGCAGGCTTAAGCTACAGCGGCGTAAAAAGCTTTGCCGCGCCGCGCCGCTTGGCGGTGCGCGTTACGGCCTTGGCTGAAAAACAAGCCGACAAAGAAGAAACCCTGTACGGCCCACCCGCCAATGTCGCCTTTGATGCCAATGGCGCTCCCACCAAAGCCGCCCTCGCCTTTGCGCAGCGCGCAGGCGTGCCTATGGCGCAGGTGCAAACCGCACCCGAAAGCGACGGCAAAAACGCAGGCAAACTGATGGCGCAGCTGTCTATTAAAGGCAAAACCACCGCTGAACTGCTGCCTGCTCTCGTGCAAGCCAGCCTCGACCAATTACCCATTGCCAAGCGTATGCGCTGGGGTGCGTCCCGCGTGGAGTTCGTGCGCCCAGCCAAGTGGCTGGTGATGCTCTTTGGTAACGAAGTCGTAGCAGGTGAAGTGCTAGGGCTTAAGGCTGGCAAGCACAGCCGTGGTCATCGTTTCCATGCTCCTGCGGCCGTTACCATCGACAGCCCTGCCAGCTATGAAGGCGCACTCAAAGCCGCCTATGTGCTGGCCGACTTTAACGAGCGCGCCGAACTGATTCGCAGCCAGGTCACTCGCAAAGGGAGCGAGCTTGGCGGTGTGGCCGTTATCAGCGACGACCTGCTTGATGAAGTGACCGCTTTAAACGAATGGCCGGTGGCCTTGGCAGGCTCTTTTGATGCCAGCTTCTTGCGCGTGCCTCCTGAAGCCTTGGTGTCCTCGATGAAAGAGCACCAAAAATACTTCCACGTCGAAAAAGACGGCAAACTGCTGCCCCACTTTATCACCGTGGCCAACATCGAAAGCAAAGACCCTGCGCAGGTCATTGCGGGCAACGAAAAAGTCATTCGCCCACGCTTGGCCGATGCCACCTTCTTCTGGGACACCGACCGCAAGCAAACCCTGGCAAGCCGTTTTGGCAAACTCGAAAACGTAGTCTGGGTAAATGGCCTAGGCAGCATTGCCGACAAAACCCGCCGCATCAGTGCCTTGGCAAGCCAAATTGCCACTTTGCTGGGCGCAAAGGTCGAGCTGGTACAACGCGCTGCGCACCTGTGCAAAAACGACCTAGTGACCAACATGGTCGGCGAGTTTGACGACCTGCAAGGTTTAGCGGGCAAATACTACGCCGAGCACGATGGCGAACCCGCTGAAGTCGCCGCTGCCATGGTCGAGCAATACATGCCTGCGTTCTCGGGCGACGCTCTGCCCAGCACCCAGACAGGCACTATTATTGCGCTGGCCGACCGCCTCGACAGCCTAGTGGGCCTCTTTGGCATCAACCAGCTGCCCACAGGCTCACGCGACCCCTTCGCCCTGCGCCGCGCCGCCTTGGGTGTGCTGCGTATTCTGGTGGAAAAACGCATCGACATTGGCCTCGACACCCTGATCGACTGGGCCATCGCCGCTAACTGGCCAACCGCGCCTCAGGCCAACACCAAAGAGCTGCTGCTCAGCTACCTGCTCGATCGCTTCAGCGCTTGGTATCAAGACGAAAACATTGCCCCCTCAGTATTCCAAGCGGTGCGAGCACTGAATCTAAACAACGCGCTGGACATCAACCGCCGCGTGCAAGCCGTGCACCTATTCAGCCAGCTACCTGAAGCCAGCGCCTTGGCCGCCGCCAACAAACGCGTCAGCAACATTCTGGCCAAAAACGACGGCGACAAAGTCACCGCCGCAGTGAACACCCACTTACTGCAACAAGCCGAAGAAAAAACCTTGGCCGAGCAACTGGGCGCCAAGCAAAAAGACATCAGCCCACTGCTGGCCAAAGCCGACTACCAAGCCGCCCTAAGCGCGCTTGCCAGCCTGCGCCCCGCCGTCGATGCCTTCTTCGATAACGTCATGGTCATGGCCGACGACCAAGCCGTACGCAACAACCGCCTCGCCCTACTCAAACAGCTGCAAGGCTTATTTATCGGCATCGCCGATATTTCTTTGTTGTAAGGTGCGCCCAGTATGAAAGCATCCTTTGCTCTGTTTGGTGTCGTAGCGATAAGCGCGCTGTTTAGCACGCCTGCTTTGGCTGCTGGCAAAAATACTGTCCAAGACGACGAGAGTTTTATGCCAGCGCTCGCTGTGGAAGGTGGCGAAGACGCCTTCCGTTATCAGCTGGGTATGGGCTATTGGAATAAGCAAGAAAATGCCCACGGGCAGTTTTATTTCAGCCATTTTGAAGCCAAAGACCAGCTTAAGCTCGATAGCCAAAGCCTTGGAAAGCAAACTTATCGCTCCTATCGCTTGGGCATAGAAGCCAACGGCTACGAAGAGGGCAAGGCCTATCAAGGTGGCCTGTTTTTGTATCGCAATAAATCCGCCGCCAACATCGACCGCTACGGTGTCGGCTTGGCCGTCGCTGTCGGCAAAATGCTCGGTGACAAAGTACGGCTGCTCGCTGGTATTGAGCTGATGCCCGAGTATTTAAGCTCCGACTGGGATGCCAAAGCGCTGCTTGAATACAGCCTCAAGGCAGGCGG
>JAYRHO010000295.1:0-15680 GCA_041907245.1 Saccharospirillaceae bacterium | reverse complement strand
CTTTGCATTGACCATTTTCCGTCAGCATCGCCACAGTCACCACAGGAAAGGTCAGCAAGCTTTTGCTGCGCTCGGCATTAAACCAAGTTGCAAAAAATTCTTGCAAAGCATTGACGCTGTGAAAGCTCGGGCGAGTAAAATCGGGGAATACAAAGTTGCCAAACATACTGTCAAAATAATAAGAGTCGTAAATGGAGATATTCCAAAAAACGCTTTGATAGCCACGCGCCGCCGCTGGCTGATTAATGGCATAGACCACATGCTGAAGGTGATTCTCGATTATTTTTTTGTGCGTAACCAAATAGTTATCACCATAATCTTTACGCGCGAAATAGTCGAAATAAGTTAAAAACTCCACCGTCGCCACCGCACCTGCAAACTGGCTGGATACGGCAAAAACAAGGTTAACAAAAGCTCCGCAAAACGACTCCAAATGCTTGGGCGCTTTCGATTCACCACCGAGCTTGGTTAAACCGTCCAGCAAAAAAGGGTACATGGTAATAGACACACAATAAGGCTTGAGGCTGGTTTCATCGTGCACATAGATTTCATGCTGCTCAATCTGCCTTATATACTCTTTAGCCAAATCATCACCAAAAAGCTCATGGATTTTATTGGATACCTGAGCGCGGTTTATTTGCACAAAAAAATCTTTCATCAGCTCGGCTTCCAAGGTCGCAATGTTTTTTTCGGTAACATTGGCATTGGCGTCCATTTTCGAGCCATCGGCGGCATTGGTTGCGTGGATATAGTCCTGCATAAAATTGAGCTTGTGCTGAATTTGCTCTGTCGTTAAATGCAACATGGTTTTCTCCTTATTTATGACGATTTATTTTTACGATTTATTTTGAAATAGCGGATTTAAAACTCGACCCGTCTCGACCTCGATAAAACGCTGATTGGTGTTGGGGCTATCCAGCCCGCCCAATTCCTTGCGCCAAGGGCCTAGCTTGATAAAAGTCAGCTGCGCTTTTAAATCGGAGCTGACCTCCTCAAGCCCTGTGTACAAGCAGGTTTTTAATTGCCTAGCACGGGCATAAGCCAAAAGCGTTACCAGCTCGGCCTCATGCCATTCACCGCCTAAAAACAACACACAACTAATCAGCCCTTGGTACTGATCCAACTTGGCTAAAAAGTGTGCCTCATCAAGAAGTTTGCCCGACCTAAGAGGCCAAGTATCGGCGCTGTGACAGCCCACACAGCGCAGCGGGCAGCCCGAAATGCCATAAGCCAAGGACACTTCACCTGGCACTTCTTGCCACACTATCTGTTCGCTGGAGTAATGCATGATTATCTATATCTAGTATCAAAATCAATCTTGAGCACAATATATAGTGTTTTTACTGAGTGCAAAACACAAGAAAGCGCAAAAATAAGAACAAAGACTGGCTTTTACTACTTAGTGGGTAAGGCCAATTGATAGCTGAAATAAGCGCAGAAATAAAAAAGACTTAGCCAAAAACTATCGGTACTATTACAAAGTCTTATTGTCTTTCTATTTATAGGGTTATTAAGATGCTTGCGTCTGGGTTGCCTATACTGGCAGCCTCACCACAAAAACGAGAGAGGACATCATGCTTAAAACTTTATTAACCGCATCCGCTGCTGTGTTGCTGGCGCAAGCCGTGCACGCCGCCGACAACAGCGCTTTGCGCAGCCAAGCCAATATGTTTTTCAAACCACTGCCCGCCACCATGCCAGGCAGTGAAAACGACAACGCCGCCAAAATTGCCTTGGGTGAAAAGCTGTATTTTGAAACGGCTCTGTCGGTAAACGGCACGCAGTCGTGCAACAGCTGCCACCGTTTGGATGAAAAACTAGGCGGCGTGGATAACAAAAAATTCTCCGACGGCGCGATCAAAGGCAAAATCGGTGGCCGCAACTCGCCCACCACTTGGAACGCGGGTTTGCACTTTGTGCAATTTTGGGATGGCCGCGCCGCAACCTTGGCCGATCAAGCCAAAGGTCCGATTTTAAACCCAGTAGAAATGGCCATGCCCAGCGAAAAAGCCGCTGTCGATGCGCTAAAAAAAGCCGGCTACAGCGCTGAGTTTGATAAAGCTTTGGCCAGAAAAACGCCCTGACTTACGACAACCTGGCACAAGCCATTGCCGCTTTTGAGCGCACCTTAATTAGCAAAGATCGTTTTGACGAGTTCTTAAAAGGCGCGGACAATTTAAATGCGCAAGAGCTGGCAGGTTTAAAAGCCTTTATGGATAACAGCTGCACCATGTGCCACAACGGCAGCACCTTAGGCGGTCAGATGTATCAAAAAGCCGGCCTAGTAAAAGCCTACCCCAACCAAAAAGACCAAGGTCGTTTTGATGTCACAGGCAACGAAGCCGACAAAATGATGTTTAAAGTGCCCAGCCTGCGTAACATCAGCAAAACCGCACCCTATTTTCATGATGGCTTAGCCACCAACTTGGAAGATGCGGTAAAAATCATGGGTGAATATCAGTTGGGGCGTAAAATTGACGACAAAACCGCAGCAGATATCGTGGCTTTCTTGAAAACCCTCGATAACCAACGTGAATTTAAACGCACCACCAAGTAATACTTTGAGCGGCAGGGATGCCGCAAGCCTTAAAAAACAACCCGATGAGCCGCCTAAAAAGCGTCATCGGGTTATTTTTTTTCATCGGCGCGGAAAATTAAATCATCGGGAATACTGGTGTCTTCGCGCATTTCTAAACGCACAGTGACGCGGCGATTTAACGCACGACCTTTGGCCGTGGCGTTGTCGGCAATGGGGTAGCGGTCGCCGTGAAAGCGCGTTGAAATCATATCGGGGTTAATGCCTTGTTTAATAAAATAACGCTCTACTTGCTCGGCACGCGCGCGTGAGATTTCGCGGTTGTCAAAACGCCTTCCTGCGTTATCGCTGTGCCCATCCAAATACACCGCAAAGACACGCGGATCGTGCTTGATATAAAAAATAATTTTATCCAAAACTTTTTTGTCGTTTGGGTCCAAGGTGCTGTCATTGCCTGCATCAAAATACACTTTGGAATTTTCAACTTGGCGAAAATTTACTGGCAAAAGCTGTTTAACGCAGCGCAAATACACAGGGTAATAATCCTGAAATTTCACCGCCGAAAGATGCAGCTGCACAAATTTATTGGGGTCATAAAAAGTATGGTGGCTAATAGCAGGCCAGCGCCCTTCTAACAAAGCATGCAAAAATTGATTCGAGCGATTGGCATCCAAACTGAGGTTGGGATTGTCTTTGACCAGCTTGGCCGTACCCAAAGGCTCGGCTTTAGCGCTTGGCTGCCAAGGCGGTGGCAAAATGCTGATTTGCGCTTGGCTTAAATCCAGCAAATTGCGCAGGCTCTCCAACTGAAAGCGCGCAGGCTCGCCCGCCTCATGGAAAAATAAAGCCGTGCCATAACCTGGCAAGGGCTGCTCAAAGCGGCAACCAAAGACCGAGCCACTCACCTGCCAGCTGGTGTTTTCCACAGAACTGCCGTATTCCAGCGTGCTGGCCACCGCCACGGCAGGTAGAAAAAATAAGCAACGCGCTAGTCGTATCATAGGAAACTCGCAAACCTTTTTCGTCACTGGATGTTATCGGCCAATTCTTAGGAAAGTTAAACATTTACGAGTACAATGCGCGCTTTCGATTTTACTTAGGCACAATTATGACCGAGCGCATTACCCTCACCCGTCCCGATGACTGGCATTTGCATGTGCGTGATGGCGCCGTTTTAGCGCAAACCGTTCCCGCGACCGCCAAACAAATGCAGCGCGCCATTATTATGCCCAATCTCCAGCCGCCCGTAATGAACGCCGAGCAAGCGTTGGCTTACCGCGAACGTATTTTGGCGGCGCGCCCGCAAGGCTCGACCTTTGACCCCTTGATGGTGCTCTATCTGACCGACAACACCACACCCGAAATGATTGCCGAGGCCAGAAAAGCGGGGCACATTCACGCGGTTAAACTTTACCCCGCAGGTGCGACCACCAACTCCGCCTCAGGCGTTACCGACCTCGGCAAGCTCGACGACATCGCCAGTGCTTTAGCCGAAAACGCCATGCCGCTTTTGGTACACGGTGAAGTCACTCAGGCCGATATTGACATTTTCGACCGCGAAAAAACCTTCCTCGACAAAATATTGGCACCGCTTGTTGCTAGGCAGCGTCAATTAAAAGTCGTGGTTGAACACATCACCACCGCCGATGCCGCCGACTTCGTTCAGTCGCAGGGGCCAAACATTGCCGCCACCTTGACCGTTCAGCACTTGGCCTACAACCGCAATCATCTGCTGGTTGGCGGCGTGCATCCGCATCTGTATTGCCTGCCCGTGTTAAAACGCAACACCCACCAAAAAGCACTGCAAGAAGCGGCCATCAGCGGCAACCCCAAGTTCTTTTTGGGTACGGACAGCGCCCCACACGCCAAGGGCAAAAAAGAAAATGCCTGCGGCTGCGCGGGCTGCTTTAGCGCCTACGCCGCCATCGAACTTTATGCCGAAGTGTTTGAAGACTTAGGCGCACTGGATAAGCTCGAAGCCTTCGCCAGCTTCTACGGTGCGGATTTCTATGGCCTGCCCCGCAATAAAGAGCGCATCACTTTAGTAAAACGCAGCTGGCAAGCACCCCAGGAATTACCCTTTGGCCAAGAAACCATCGTTCCCTTACGCGCAGGTGAAACCCTACGCTGGCAATTGGAGCAATAAATGAGCAAGGACGAATTGGTCGAAAAGACCCCCATGGCACGCCGTTTCCGTGGCTATTTGCCCGTGGTGGTGGATGTCGAAACAGGCGGCTTCAACGCCGAAACCGATGCCCTGCTGGAAATTGCCATGGTCACGTTGCGCATGGATGACAACGGCTTTTTACACCCACACCACAAGCTAAGCGCCAACATTCATCCCTTTGATGGCGCTAATCTCAATCGTGAAGCCCTGGATTTCACGGGTATTAACCCCTTTGACCCCGAACGCGATGCCGAATTTGAAATCGATGCGTTAACCGAAATGTTTCAGCTCATTCGCAAGGAAGTCAAAAGCCAAGGCTGCACCCGTGCGGTGCTGGTCGGCCACAACGCCCACTTCGACCACGGCTTTGTAAAAGCGGCGGTCGCGCGTAACGACATCAAGCGCGACCCCTTTCACCCCTTTTCGTCTTTTGACACCGCCACGCTGTCGGCCATGTTTTTAGGCCACACCGTACTGGCGCGGGCGTGCCGCTTGGCGGGCTTGGATTTTGACAACCACGCCGCGCACAGCGCCGCCTACGACACCCTTAAAACCGCAGAATTGTTTTGCTATTTTGCCAATCGTTACCAAACCCTAGGCGGCTGGCCTTTAGCCAACGCCCCCGAGGACGACGAGCAGGAATAAGATGGATTACCAGTTTTATTACAACGAACGTCAGCTGCCCTGTGCGCGCCTGTCGATGGAGCACGAAGCCTTTGGCCTGTGGCTCAGTGAGGAGCTGTCCAACGACGCCCAGCAGTGCCAAGCCCTGCTGGATGCCATCACCGCGTTAATCAAAGGCCTGCGCCAAGAGTTTCAGTGGCAAGGCCACGAGTTTTTACTGCGCCTCACCCGCGAAGACGCCGAAGTCACGGCGCTGTCTTTGCTGCAAGATTACAGCCTCGATGAGCTAGACAGCGAAGAAGGGCTGGAGCTGTACGACGCCGAATCACGCGCCAGCTGTGGGCTGGAAGACTTTCAAGAACTGCTTATTGAATGGCAGGCTTTTATCTAGGCTAAAACTCGTACTTCAGCCCCAAACTCCAATAGGGGCTGTTTTTCGGCACCGCGCGCACCACCGCACCTGCGGCATCGTGAGCGCGAATGCTGCGTTTAAACAAACCGCCCAGTTCCAAATTCCACCACAGGCCATCGCGCCAAAGAAAATCCATCCCCGTGGCCAGCTGCCAGCTGCGGTATTGCACCTCGCCTGCCTTGCCAGTAATCCGCTTCTCGCGCCATAAGCCCCCAGCGGGCGCAAGGCGCGCATAGCTTGCCACCTGTGGCGTCCAGTTGGCTTGAATATGGCTGTAAGGAAAGCCCAGCTGCACCTGAGTGATGCGGTCTGGCTTAACGCTAAAAGCCGCCTGCGGGTAGATTTCGGAATCACCGAAGTCGCGGCTGACCACCGCGCCGAGCTGCCAAAAAGCATCTTTATGATGGAAATAACGCACAGCGGCCTGTGCATCGGCGTAAAAAACTTTGCTCTCATCCAAATGACCGTCACTGAGTACGCCAGGCTCAATTTCAGCCACCAACGCCCAATTACGCCCGCGCCTTTGCTGATAGGCCAAAGGCACGGACAGCCAGTAATAGGTTTCACTAAGGGCATTGCTGCCACCCCAAGCAAACTCGGTGCGGCTGATGCGCACTTGGCCTGCGAGCTGCTCGTCACGGCTTTCATCTTTAAGCCAAGTCATACGCGCATCGAGCTGATCCATGGCAAAGGTTGTGCCCGTACCCGATTTGAGCTTTTCGGCACGCTCACGATTCCAGCTGATGCCATCGGCTTGGCACAGCGTACTAAGCAGCAAAGCCCAAACGAAAACCGCACTATTTTTGTTTAAACATTTCATTGTAAGCATCCTGTACTTGCGCGTAGCTGGTCAGCGTTGCGCTGCCCTGCTCTTGTTTGCGTACTTTATCCAAGGCGCTAAATACCTGCGCCAAGTTTTGATAGCCCTTTACCATGTTGGCGGGGGCATTTTGCTCTTTCAGCGTATCCACTTTAGCGGCCACAAAATCGTAGGCTTGAGCCTCGGCTTGGCGCAGCTCTGGCGTGCTTTTTAGATCCATATTGGCCAGCACATCCAACACCTGCAGCAAGCCTTTGGCGCTGTCTTTATCGCCGTCGTCGATGGCCGTCATTAGGCTGCGGTTGGCAAAAGATTGCGCCTCGCTGATGCTGGACAGCTTTTGCGTTTGCCCACCCAAGGCTTGGTAATCTTCGGCGTTTAAAAAGCCTTCTTCGTACAAGCGCTGCGTGAGTGCGGGAATTTGGCTGGATTTAATCGTGCCTGTAAAAAACTCCGCGCTGATTTTTTGCAGCTTGGCGGCACGCACCGACAGCGACACTTTATCGCGGTAGTCTTGACTTTGCGTGCTGGGAGTTTTACTGGAATCTTGGCTGGCCAAAGGGGAAGCAAGCGCCTGGGCCGAGGTTTTGGTATGACCCTGCTCCATATAGCGAAACAGGTTTTGATAGTCGTTGGCGGGGGAAAGATTCATGGCTGGCTCCTGCATTTTTTAGATAAAAAGCAAGAAGCAAGCCATGTTTTAGCCCGAAAGCCGCTGGGCTATTGGTCTTTTTGCACTATGTAAGAACGAATGCGGCGCACGGCCAAATACACACCCAAAAGCACGACGGGCGCAGACAGCCCCTTCAACAAAGTACTGCTTACGTTCAACCCCATAAAAGACAAGCCTTGGTAAACAAAGCCGAGCAAAGACACCAAGTAATAGCTGATGGCCACCACCGACAGCCCCTCAACCGTTTGCTGTAAGCGCAGCTGCACTTGGCTGCGCCGATTCATAGACGAGAGCAAATCTTGGTTTTGCTGCGAAATGGACAAATCCACGCGCGTGCGCAGCAAGCTGGTCGTGCGCGTAATGCGGCGCGACATATCCTCTAGGCGATCGCGCACCGAATTACAGGTTTTAATGCCAGGCGTTAAACGGCGCTCTAAAAACTCTTTTAGGCTTTGCATCCCTTCCAACGGCACTTCTTTAAGTTGCTTTAAGCGGTTATTGACCAGATCGTGATAAGCCACCGCCGCCGAAAAACGGTAGTTGGAGGCCGAACGGTAATGCTCCACCTGCGCCGCCAGCTGCGACAGCTCTTGCAGCAAATCGCGCTCGTCCTCGTTGGAATGAATATCCGCCACCTTTTGATTTAAAAGCGCCAGCTTGTCTTCCACTTTGCGCAGGTCGTGCCCAGTGCTGCGCGCCAAAGGCAAAGCCAGCAAAGACATCAAACGGTACGTTTCCACCTCGCACAGGCGCTGCATAAAACGCCCACATTGGTAGGGATTAAGAGTTTTGTTGTAAGCCAGCACGCGGCCAAAGCCGTCGCTGTGCAATTTGAACGAAGTCCAGACTTTGGCTTTTTCATCCATTACATCCGAACCTGCGGTGCGCTGCTGCTCGAAAAAATGCGTAATCTCTGCGGCGCTGGGCTCTTTATCGACAAACACCAAATTCAGCGCCACCACCAGCTCACCGGGCATCTCGGCCAGCCAATCTTTGGGCACATAGCCCAGCGCGCCGATTTGGCTGCTGTCTGAGTTTTGGGTGATGAAGGTCAGGTTGGCGAACTCCATGTGGCGCTCCCAGCGCAGCTCAAAGCCACCAAAATCTTGATACAGGCAAGAAGAATCCCCCGCAGGCACAGGCACACTAAAACGGCGGCACAAATCCGCTACATAGGCGAGGTCCTCGCCGTGTGAAAGCAGCAAAGTGAAGTGCGTCACTTGGCAAGGTCTGGCAATAGAAGGCGATGGCCTGCTGTGCAACTCCTCATAAAGCGCCGAGCGCAGAGGATGGACTTTCAAATTCAGCGCCGTAGCGCTGCTGGAACTGGACGTCATAAAAACCTTAGGGCGTATTTAGTAGGGTGAGATAAAAATGGAGCTAAGTGGGCGATTCAGCACCGCTTGGCTTTGCTTGAGCCAAGCCTCTTGCAGCTTGAGCCAGAGCGCGCGCTGCTCTTCGCTGATGTTTAAATCCGCAGGAATGGGCGCTTGCAAATCGTTTTGGGTTAAATCCATCACCAGCTCGGAGATGGTCATTTTTTGCCTGTCTTTAAGCCACAACCACTGGCCATCCTGAGTTTGCGCGGCCAAACCCTGCTGCTGAAAATGCTGCAAGCGCATCCTGACTTGCACAGCGGTAAGCTCAGGCAACAGGCTAATTAAGCCTGACTCGGTCAGAATTGTGCCCTCCGCTTGCAAGCGCGCCATACGCTCCACCAACAGCAAGCGCTGCCACAACAGCGGCAGCTTGCGGTTCACAGGGGCATAATGACTGAGTGCATAGCTAAACTCCGCACCAAAAAGCAATAAAATCCACGCCAAATACACCCACAACAGAAACAACGGCACTACCGCAAAAGCGCCGTAAATCAGCTTATAAGAGGGAAACATGCCCACCACTTTGGCAAAAATGTACTTGCCGCCTTCCAATAAAAACGCAATCAAGACCGCCGCAATCACCGCGTTGCGCCAAGGCACGCGGCAGTTGGGAACCAGAATGTACATAGCCGTCAGCGCCACCACGCTAATCAGCCAAGGCAAGGCGCGCACAGGCAAAGGCACATAATTCAGCTTATCGAGCACGGGCCAAGAGGCCAGCACTGAGCTTAGCGCCAGCGCGCCAACCAAAAGCACAGGCCCTAAACTGAGCACCGCCCAATAGCGAAAAAAGGTTTGAATGCCCGAGCGCGGTTTATCCACGTTCCAAATACGGTTGAACTGCATCTCTACGCCGCGCAGCAACGACAGCGCCGTCACAAACAGAATCAGCACCCCGATCCAGGTGAGATTTTTTGCCTGCTGAATAAAAGACACCAGATATTTAGAAAACTGCTCGCTGCCCTGCGGCATCAGATAAGCCAAGGTCTTGGCGTTAATACCACCGCTCCACTGATGAAAAGCAGGCACGCTGCTTAGGATTACAAACACCACAGTAAGCACAGGAACCAGCGCAAACAGTGTGGTGTAGGTTAAGGCTTGCGCATCACGATGGCGCTCCATGCTGGAAAAACGCTTGATGGTTTGCCATAAAATGGGGCCGATGCGCCCAATTGCCTTCAGACTGTTTAACAGCATTTCTTTTCCTTTGTTATGATGTCGCCCCCGTCATGACCAAAACGAGAAAAGGATAAAAGCCATGAGTGAGATTCGCATTTATCATAACCCAAGTTGCTCCAAATCCCGCGAGACTTTGGCGCTGCTCAAAGAACAAGGCATCGAACCCGTTATCACCGAATACCTCGCCCACACCCCAAGCGCCGCAGAACTGCGCGATATTCTACAGAAATTAGGCGTTTCTGCGCGTGAATTATTGCGCACAGGCGAAGACGAATACCGCAGCCTAAACCTCTCCAACCCTGAACTGAGCGAAGACGACATCATTGCCGCCATGGTGGCGCACCCAAGACTGATCGAGCGCCCAATAGTGGTGCATGGCAACCAAGCCCGCCTTGGCCGCCCACCAAAAAAAGTGCTGGAGATTCTCTAAGTGGCCACCCCCTACCTTCTGGTGCTCTATTACAGCCGCCACGGCAAGGTCGAAAAAATGGCGCAGCACCTAGCAAGAGGCATAGAACGCACAGGCATGGAAGCCAGACTGCGCACTGTGCCGCCGCTTACCACCGCCACCGAAACGAGCCTACCGAGTATTCCCGAACAAGGTGCACTTTACTGCACGCTGGACGACCTCAAACACTGCGCAGGCTTGGCTCTGGGTAGCCCTGTGCGCTTTGGCAACATGGCCGCGCCTTTAAAATACTTTTTAGACAGCACCAGCCCGCTCTGGCTTACAGGCGCACTGATCAACAAACCCGCAGGCGTCTTTACCTCCTCGTCCTCTTTACACGGCGGCCAAGAAAGCACCTTGCTGAGCATGGCCTTGCCCCTGCTGCATCATGGCATGCTGTTTTGCGGCATTCCCTACACCGAAGCGGGGCTGATGCAAACCCAGCAAGGCGGCACACCCTACGGTGCCAGCCACTGGGCAGGCGCTGGCACCGACCAAACTCTAAGCAAAGAAGAAAGCAGCCTTTGCCAAGCACAGGGCGAGCGCCTCGCGCGCTTGGCTCAACAACTATTAGGAATGGGCAAATGACCCTCGAAAAGAAAATCGCAGCCGCCTACTGGCTAATGACGGCGGCCTTTGCCGCCACCCTCATTATTTTACTGGTGCAAACCTATAGCAATGCGGCCGCGCACGCGCAAGCCCCTTGGTACAGCGGCCTGCTCTTGTGGCTGTTTAAAATCGCGCCCTTTTTACTGCTGGTGCGCGGGCTGATACAAAAACGCCACAGCACCTCCTCGTGGCTGAGCTTTTTGAGCATGCTGTATTTTATCTTTGCCGTACTCCTCATTTTTACCCCAGGCGGCGCACTCTACGGCTGGCTGATGACCCTCAGCACCCTGATGCTGTATGCAAGCAGCATGCTGCACACGCGCTGGAAAAAGCAGCTGGCCTAAATAAAAAAGCCAGAGTTTTTACCGCTCTGGCTTTTTAACGGGTTAATTTTTAAGCCGCCTAGTCTTCCCACTCACCGTCGGTATCGTCGTCGGCAATTTCTGTTACTACGGTTTCACCGCAACGCAGGCATTTGCCTTCGACAAACACCACACCATTGAGCTCATACTCATTGGGCTCGCTCATACCAATGTCGGCGGCCATACAGTGATTACACCAAGTTTGCGTAACAAAAGCTTTTTGATCTTCTTTATCGCGGGCGTAAAAATCGCGTGCAATCTTTTCCATACAACACTCCAAAACTAAAAACAGCGGCTAGTGTATGCGAAGGCCAAAAAAAGAAAACCCCGCAGATGCGGGGCTTGGGTGGAAGGGAAGGCTTAAACTTGCGCCCTAAACAACAAAGAAGGCTCTTCATCACTTAGGTTCTGCGCCAGCTTCAGCGCCAGCTCGCCCGGGATTTGACGAATCAGCTCATCCGATTGCTTGTCGTACACCCGTATTACGGTCTGGCCACTGTCCTCATCCAGACGGAAATCCAATTTCCGCTCACTTTGCTGTACATAATCATTAATACGCGAAACCGCTTCCTGAACCTCTTTAGCACTGACCTGTGCCACTTCGGTTTTTTCTTCGGCTTTGGGCTTGGCCATCTCGGCTTTGCCTTCTTGCGCATTAAAGGTGGCGACTCTATTGGCCAAAGCTTGGGTCGTCACTTTAGGTGATACAGCTAAGTTCTCAACTGCTTTCATTGTTAACTCATTCATAGATCACCTCTCTTTGGGTTGTAAGGTCTGAAGCCTTGCGCCTAAAGCCTTGGCATGACTGCGTTCGGCTCTAGGCACCTGGCTCTAGGCTAGGGTTAACCCAAGAGTGACAACACGTTCTGACCGGAAGCGTTCGCCTGCGCCAGGATGGAGATACCAGCCTGTTGCAGAATCTGCGTCCGAGCCATTTCCGCCGTTTCCGCTGCGAAGTCCGCATCTTGGATACGAGAGTTTGCAGCGCTCAGGTTTTCGGAGTTCACCTTCAAGTTGCCTACGGTTGAACTCATACGGTTTTGCACCGCACCCAAGTCCGCCCGTTGACGCGATACCGTGCCGATGGCGTTGTCGATAGCGGTCAAGGCTTTGGTTGCCCCCTCGACAGTGGAGATATCCACGTCTTTAAGGAACTGGCCGTCTTTACCATTACCGTATTCACCGCGCTCAAAGCCTGAGTCTGATAGACCTGTTGTACCTTTTGAGCCACCGGTGATGTTGATGGTGGTAGCCGACTCTAGGCGAACCGTGCTGTAGGTGGTGACCGCGTTAGAGGCGAAGTTAGTCAACGTATTCGCTGCACCAGAGTGGGCGATACTAGTGCCACCTAAACCAAAGCTTGCGCGCAGGTTAGCTCCAGAACCAACTACCACTGAAACGTTGCGTCCATCAGCCGCTTTCAGTGTAATACCATTGCCATTATCCTCCGCAGTTACACCCGTTTGACCAGCTTTTGAGTTGATCAAATCAATAGCTGAGGCACGGTCTTTGTTCTTATCCCCAACAGAAGTCACCGTACCTACATCCACGCCATTAATAAAGACTTTGGCAGAGGTTCCTGCTGTAGCGGCTGCCCCCGAAGTACCCACCACTTCAGTAGCATTCACAGAGGCTATTACGCCCGTTTGCTCGGTACTGCGGTTAATGGCTACGGCAATGGCAATGCCTGAAGCAGAGGCATCAGAAGAGTCCGCTATAGTACTAGATGAATTGTCATCAGCAGCACTGGATGCACTAATGGTCACCCCGTTAACAACCAGGTCGCCTTCTTGAATAGCACCTGCTGCTGCTGCTGCTGTAGCTGTTGCGCTTGCGGTCACGGTTTTTGCTTCATTGGTGTAGTTCGCCATCGCAGGCTTGTAGTCGCCACGAGTTAAGCCTGAGTTTTTCAGGTCACCCGTGCCTGTACCATAGCCGCCGTCGATCTTGATGGACTTGGTATCGCCATGAGCCACTAAAGTAAAGCCACCTTCGTAAATCCCTGCACTGGTGCCTGTTAATGCTGCTGGTACTGCCCCTGTTGTTGCAGCCTGAGCCAAGCCAAACTTAGCTAAGTTAGTAGAGCCCGCAGCGAAAGTGGCTTCTAACGCAATATTACGGCCGTCGGCTGCAGTTAGAATCACACCGTTATTATTGCCACCGTCAGATGCAACTACACCAGTTTGACCAGACACGGCATTGATCGCGGCAATGACCGAAGTACGGGTTGCAGCTTTATCCACATCATTGGCGTTGGCTGTTGATTGAATTGCAATGGAAACACCATTAATTTTAATGGTTCCTGAGGTTGCACCCGCTGCCATAATGGAGCCATTGACTGTGTTTTTATTGACATAGGCAGTAACACCGGTTTCAGCGGATTTTTTATTGACCGCTGCCGCTTTAGCAATGGCAGAAGCATCGGCCGCAACGGTAGACGCGGTATCGTCTACAGCTGAAGAGGGGTCAATGGTTTTGCCATTGATCACCAAGTCACCGTTACTCAAGGCTTTATCTGCGCCTATTGAAGACACACCAGACTGAGCCGAAGAGCCCAGCTTGCCTGCCGTCAGGTTGGCAATGTTGACATTAATGGTTTCGCCTGCGTTGGCACCTACCTGGAATACGGCATTGAAATCGCCGTTCAAGAGTTTACGGCCGTTGAAGTTGGTTTCATCGGCAGTGCGACTGACCTCTGCAATCAGCTGTTTTACTTCCGCTTGCAGCGCTTCACGATCCACGCCTGAGTTGGTGGCGTTGGCAGATTGCACGGCCAACTCACGAATACGCTGTAAGTTGTCGTTCATCGCACCCAGAGCGCCTTCAGCAGTTTGCGCTAGGGCAATACCGTCACCAGCGTTACGCACAGCCACGTTTAAGCCCTTGATTTGCGAGGTAAAACGCGTAGAAATCGCCAAACCTGCGGCGTCGTCTTTGGCACTGTTAATGCGCAGGCCTGAAGACAAACGTTGCATCGCGGTTTGGCTAGCAGTTTGAGATTTGTCCAAGTTACGCTGAGCGTTAATGGACGCAAGGTTGGTGTTAATGACTTGAGGCATAGTGTTTCTCCTGTACCTGCGTTGTGAGCCTTGGGGTAAGTGCCTTTAAGCTCGTTGTTTTGTTCTGTCATGTATGTTTTCGGCACAGGCACAGCAAACTTTAGAAAATTTTATTCGTGTGATGAATTACCCATTGGTATGCCTTTTGCTTTACTTCTTTAGTTAGTGCATTCGCACTCTTACACGCTTCTTTATAAGGAACTCTTATGGATGCCCAGCAGTTCGCACAACAGCTACAACAACGTAAAGAAAAAAACCTTGCCTTCTTTAAGCGTTACTTCCCCAGCATTTACGAGAAATTCCATGGTTTGAAGCTCAAAAACTCTCAGCTAAACATTGATTCCAACACCTTAGAAGTGAATATCCTCGAGCAGGGACAGGCTCTTTACCCATTAGATGCCAATGCTTTCAACCAAAAAGAAGCCCTAACATTTTCAGATGCTTTTAAGCCTGGAAGCTTTAACCACCCCATCAGTCGCTCCACCCCAGATGCCTTTTACCGAGGCCGATTTTTTCATGGCTCGCTGGCCAATTTTTTAGAAGCGGTGCAGCCGGTGGCCGAGGCCATAAAGCCCTACACCTTTGCCCATAGTATTCCGCAACTGGTGTTTTTAGGATCTGGGTTAGGCTTACACATACAAGAGCTACTCAAGTTACGAGACGTGCGCCATGCGGTATTGGTAGAGCACAATCCAGATCGGTTTTTAGCCAGCCTCTACGCCACCGACTGGGAAGAAATCATCCTGCCCTATATTCAAGAGCAAACCCGCTCTTTTACTTTGTCGGTTGGTGATACCACAGGGCTAAACGAAGCAGAGCGCATTCACCAAGGCTTTGGCGGAGCATGGAATGCCATTTGCGAAAATGTTCCTTTTATGCCCGTACAAACTGTATTTTATGTGCATAAAGCCGACCCTTTTTATACCAAGGTCGCAGAGCGACTAAATAATGAGATTGAGGCTTACATTAATGTATGGGGCTATTACGACGATGAGGTTAACCAGCTGAATCATGTTATTCATAACATAGAGCAAGAAATTGCTGTCTTTGAGCCTGTGGATCTATCTTCGCACAGCAAGGCCACAATTGTTTGCGGCAACGGCCCATCACTGGATGCTCATTTAAATATCATCAAAAAATATCGTCACAAACTGAATGTTATCGCGGCAGGAAGTGCGACACACTCCCTATTAAAAAATGATATATACCCAGATTTTATGGTGACATTGGAATCCGATTACGCTACTTATCAAGCACTATCTATTTTACCCAAAGACAAAGCCAAACAAATTCCTATTATCGGGGCAGCTCAGATCGCCCCAGAAACCTTTGGGCTATTTTCTGATGGTTTAATGTTCTTAAAAGCGGAAACCGCCTATGCTAGCCTATTCAATGATAAACACAGCACTCTT
>JAYRHO010000294.1:0-1879 GCA_041907245.1 Saccharospirillaceae bacterium | reverse complement strand
CAAGCCCATTTCGCCTAAAAACGAATGCAAATTGCGCAACTTTTCTTCGCCAGGGCCTGCGTGGACGCGGTACAAAGTGGGCACTTTATAGCGTTCCAAAAGATCGGCAGCGCAGACGTTGGCCGCCAACATGCACTCCTCGATCAGCATGTGCGCTTCGTTGCGTTCGGTCGGAATGATTTTTTGAATTTTGCGTTCGCTGTCAAAAATAATGCGCGTTTCCACGCTGTCAAAATCCATCGCCCCGCGCGCTTCACGGCGAATACGCAGTTGTTTAAACAAGCCATAGAGCACATCCACATGCGGCACTATGGCCTGATAATGCTCACGCAGTTGTGCATGCTGCTCACTTTCGGGGTTGAGCATGCTCCACACCTTGTTGTAGGTCAGGCGTGCGTGCGAGTGGATCACCCCTTCCATAAATTGATAGCCCGAAATGTTGCCCGCCTTGGAGATGGTCATCTCACAAACCATCACCAAACGGTCCACCTCGGGGTTTAACGAGCACAGACCATTGGAGAGCTTTTCAGGCAGCATGGGTACAACAAACTCTGGAAAATACACCGAGTTGCCACGCACATGAGCTTCTTTATCCAAGTACGAATGCGGTTGTACATAGTGCGAGACATCGGCAATGGCGACAAACAAACGCCAGCCGCCTGTGCTTTTGTTGCGCTCGCAGTACACGGCGTCATCGAAGTCTTTGGCGTCTTCGCCATCAATGGTGACAAAGGGCAAGGCGCGCAGATCGACGCGGGCTTTTTTATCCGCCTCTTGGACTTCGTCGGGGATTTTCTTGGCCTCGGCCACCAGCTCTTTGGACCATTCGTGTGGAATGTTGTGGCTGCGAATGGCAACGTCGATTTCCATGCCAGGCGCAAGATGATCACCCAGCACTTCGACCACCTCGCCCATCGCCAAACCGCCTGCTTGTGGCTGCTGCGTAATTTGCACCACCACATACTGGCCATGCACGGCTTTTTTGCGCCCCGCAGGAGGGATGATAATTTCTTGGGTAATGCGCTTGCTGTCAGGCTGCACTAGGCCAACATCGCCGTGATCGTAGTAGCGCCCCACCAGCTGCTGAGTATTGCGCTCCAGGATTTTTTCGATGCGCCCTTCGGGGCGACCACGACGGTCGTAACCAACAATACGCACCGCGACGCGATCGCCATGAAACACTTTGCTCATTTGGCGGGTGGATAAAAATACGTCGTCCGCCCCGTCGCGCAGCACAAAACCGTAGCCATCGGCACGGCCTTGCACGTTGCCAATAATCAGGTCAGTTTTTTGGATGGGCACGAACTGGTCGCGGCGGTTGCTGATCAGCTGGCCGTCACGGCTCATGGCAATCAAACGACGGCGCACCGCTTCGACGCGCTCGGGGTCGGTTTCTTTGAGTACCACGCAAACTTCTTCGTAGCTGGCAGGGCGGCCAATTTCTTCGAGCACCAAAAGCAGCGCTTCACGGCTGGCTACGGGGTTTTCGTACTTTTGCGCCTCGGAGGCGGCATTGGGGTCGATAATGTGGATTTGACTTAAATCCTTGTTGGCGTCCGTCACAGGAGGCTCCTTTTATAAAGCTTTAAAATGAATAACAGGCGACTCTCGTGTTTTACCCGCCTGCTCTAAACGCGCTAAATACGCCTGCCACAAAGCCTCGTGGTGATCGCAGAGGTAGCGCAAATAATTCCAATCGTAGAGGCCGCTATCGTGGCCATCATCAAACACCAGCTGCAAAGCGTAATTACCCGTAGGAATGATGCGCAGCAATACCACGTCTTTTTTGCCGTATTGCAACACGCTGGGGCTGCCACCGTGGCCGCGCACTTCGGCCGAGGGCGAATGCACCCGTAAAAATTCGTAAGACAACTCAAAT
>JAYRHO010000293.1:0-3120 GCA_041907245.1 Saccharospirillaceae bacterium | reverse complement strand
TGGCCTTGCAGCGCTTTACTTATTTTTCGCCTTCTATCGCTTATAAAGTGAGCGACACCTTGGCGGTCGGTGCTGCGTTTTTATTCTCGCATCAAGCGGTGGCGGTAAAACAAAATGCGCGTGCGCCTTCGGTTCTGATTGGGGTGTTGGCCGAGTTGCAAAGTGCCTTTGGTTGCTTTGATGCCGATGGCAAGCCTACTGGTAACGACCCGCTGGCTCCTATCGTGACGCTGTGTGGCGGTAAAATTGGCCCCTACGAAGACGTGGGAGAGCTCAGTATGCAGACCGAGCAAAGCCTGTCTCCTTCTGTCAACTTGGGCTTGTTGTGGGAGCCGACCGACTGGTTTGCCTTTGGTATTGGCTATCAGGGTGAGGCGAAAAGTAAGCTCAAGGGTACGTTCGATATGGAGTACACCGACGACTTCGCCAACTTCTTTGCTTATTTCCGTTCGTCCATCGTTGGTGCGATCAGCTCGACCATGTTCTCTTTGCCCACTGGGGTGAAACGTGAGTCGGGTAACCTAAGCTCCGAGCTGACTTATCCGCAGCATTTGCGCTTTGGTACTAAGTTTCGCATGTTTGATCGCTTGCAGCTGAACGTGGATGCAGGCTGGACGGACTATGCCAAATGGAAAAGCCTAGGCTTTGAGTTCGACCGTCAAGTAGGCTTCTTGAGCGCCGCTAAAACCACTGCGCCAGGCGTCGTTACCGACACCAGTTTGACCATGCCGATGAACTACAAGAGCGTGTGGAGCATGGCCTACGGCTTACAGTACGACCTAAACACGCGTACGCAATTGCGCTTGGGTTTAGAACCTCGTGAAACTTCTATACCTAAAGACATGCGCTCGGTGCAAGCACCTTTGGGCTATGCCGATATGTACAGCATGGGCTTGGGCTACAAATGGGACACCGACACCGTTATTGATCTGTCTTTGAGCTTCTTGGAATCCAAAGAAATGATTTGGGCAGACTCTCAGGCCGATACCAATAACAATAACTTCCCCAACTCCAGCGATGGGATTAACCGCAATTGCTTAACCTGTTCTGTAACCAGCCCTTACCCAGGCTTGGACGTCAAAACCAAAATGACCATAGGCGCGGTAGGCTTTACCTTCCGTACCAAGTTCTAATTTTGCTGTGGGTGCTGATGCAACCTGCATTGGCACAAGAGCAAGGCTATTACACTTGGGTTGATGAGCTTGGGCGAGTACATAACTCGCCTAAAGCTCAGCCTGCATCCCCTGCCAGTGTTCCCGCTGCCGCAAACACCCCGCAAGGCTTTCTCAGTGAAGAAGAGTTTGAGCAGCAACAGGCCAAAGACAAAGCCGAGCGTCCGCCGTTCTTTACTTGGATAGACGGCCAAGGGCGTTTAATGAGCCAGCCCATCCCCGAACCCAAAGAGGTGGATGCGCAGGCCTTGGAAAATGAGCAAATCACCAATCATCAGCTCTTGCCCAGCGAACGCTTGCCTTACTTGCCAGAGCCTGCGGCTTGCTGTGCGCAGTATCGTGCGCAGTTCAAACCTCTTACGCCCTTTAAGTCTCAATCTTTGCGCCAGCCTAAGCTCAGTACGCCGCTGCGTACCGAGCAGGGCGGCGTGCCCGCTTGGTATTGGTCGATAGCGGATTTTCAGCTGGGTGAACAAAAGCTACCTGAGCTGAGCCTGCGCCTGCGGCAAAGCCAAGCTCCTATCGGGCTTTTGGCTTTGGATGAAAATTACCTGCCGCTTTATTACCTTGCGCACCTGCAAATGAAAAGCTATCCGCAAACTTGGCGCAGCCTTGCCATGCAAGAAAGCGTGATAGCGGTAGCGGATGCACAGGTGCGCTATTTCATTGTGTTTTTCCCAGAAGGCGCCAAAGACAATGCGCAAATTGAGCTAGAATGGAAACCCAACTAGCCAAGCCTCTACTGTTTTGATTTTTATGAAAAAATTGCGTCTGCATTTTCAAACTACCCATGCCCAGCAACAGGTGTTGTACATCAAGCGCGACACCACGGTGGCCGCACCCAAGCGTTTATTGTTGGTACACGGCGCGGGTGTGGGGGGTGAGACGACCTGGGCCTTTGTCGCGCACTATTTAAAAGAGTGGGACGAAATCGTTATTCCCGATTTAGCGGGCATGGGCGGGGCTTATTTTCTGCATAACACCGCGCCTGAAATTCCTGACTACATTACCCAGATCGAAGAGCTGCTGGCCGCGCCTGAAATTAATTGGCCGTTTAATGGCTTTGATGTGGCGGGGTATTCTTTTGGTGGTTTGGTGGTCGAGCGTTGGTTGCGCGATAAGGATTTCAAACGCCTGTGTTTTCTGCTGGAGCCTGCCATGCTGTTTTCCTCCAATTGCGCGCAGGTGCAGGAAAAGGGTATGGCTTACGAGCGTGTGGCGCATGAAATTATGGCCGTCCCCGATGCCACTTCACCCTATGTGGCTTTTTTGGATATGGTTTCACCCAAGCGTGAACGTGCCGATAAAGCCGAAGAAGTAACCTTGTCGCGCTTGCAACAAAACCCCAAAGGCTTTGCTCAGGCGCTGAAGGCCATCAATCACAGCTTGCAGCAAGATTGCTCTTATTACACCTCTTGGCAGTCGCCTTGGCCTGGCGCGAGTTTTGTAGGCGGCCTGAGCTGGCCGGTGATGCACGAGCGGCACGAGCGTTTGATGCGCGAAAACAAAAACTGGCACTACGAAACCGTAGCCAATGCCGACCACAGCTTGGTTTTTGTGAAGCCGCGCAGCATTGCGCAAGTGATGGATAAAATCCGCGCCAATACACCCTTAGCTGTGTAGACGCCTCTGCAAGCCCGTTTCATCCATGATGCGGGTCGAAATTTCCTCAACCGAACGGTCTGTGGTGCTTAAAAAACGGATGTTTTCGCGGCGATAGAGCAGCTCCACTTCTTCCACTTCAAAATAACATTGATCCAGCGAGGCATAACGGCTGTTGGCGCGGCGTTCGTGGCGAATGTTGGACAGGCGCTCTGGGTCGATGGTTAAGCCATAGAGCTTGTGACGAAATGGCTCCAGCAACGCAGGCAGCTTCATGTCTTCCATGTCTTCTTCGGTCAGCGGGTAGTTGGCCGCCTTGATACCAAATTGCATGGCCAAATACAGG
>JAYRHO010000292.1:0-2956 GCA_041907245.1 Saccharospirillaceae bacterium | reverse complement strand
GCATCGAGAGCAACACTATCAACCATCGCTTGCACTACGGGCTCTGCAGGAACAATAGGAACAATCCCAAACAATGCTTGAGTCTCTGGGTTCCAGCAGGCCGCTTCCAAGCGAGCGAGTAAAGCACTCACTTGCTCTGGTGTTAGATTTTTAAGATCAGGAATAGCTACAGCCAGCTCAGCATCACTCTGTGTATGAATCATGCTTTTTAAATTTTCTTTAATGATATAAATCGGCGTGCCGCGTAAGCCGTCGTTGCCACCCAATTCGATAATGGTCAAGGTAGGCCGGTGTTTGGATAATAAAGTTGGCAATCGGGCTAAGCCACCCTGAGTGGTGTCGCCACTGATGCTGGCATTCACCACTTGCGCCTTAGGAACAGATTGTTTCAAGTCTTTTGCCATCAAAGCCACCCAGCCCTCTTGAACTGGCAAGCCAAATGCGGCACTAATGCTGTCCCCAACGACCAGAACCACAGGCTCTTTGGCCTGCACCTGAGAAAAGCTCAATATGACGATGACCACTGGCACTTTAACCAGCCAAGCCCAACCGCGAGAAAACATGACGGACGCCCTAATTTTAAAAGATGTTTGCAAAACCGTAATGACGGGAAATGAAGTGCTGCCCATCTTGCAAGGCCTCAGCCTGAATATCAAGCAAGGTGAAAGCGTGGCGATAGTCGGCGCATCGGGCAGTGGTAAATCCACGTTATTGGGCATTATGGCAGGGCTGGATAGCGCCAGTTCGGGCGAGGTGTTGTTGCTGGGCAGCAATTTAAGTGCGTTGACGGAAGACGAGCGTGCCGCTGTGCGCGCTCGCGGTGTGAGTTTTGTTTTTCAAAATTTTCAGCTGCTTTCGGGTTTAACGGCGCTGGAAAATGTCATGCTACCTTTAGAAATACAGGGCGTAAAAAAAGCCAAACAAGAAGCACAAGAGCTATTACAAAAAGTGGGGCTGGGTGCGCGCTTATCGCATTATCCCAATCAATTGTCAGGCGGCGAGCAGCAGCGTGTTGCTTTGGCGCGCGCCTTTGCAGGTAAGCCGCAGATATTATTTGCCGATGAGCCCACAGGGAATTTGGACAGACACACGGGCGAAAAAATCGAAGAATTATTTTTTGCGTTGAATAAAAGCACAGGAACGACTTTGGTTTTGGTGACGCACGATCAGAGTTTGGCGGCGCGCTGTGATCGCCAGGTGCGCATTGACGAAGGGCGGATTATTTCATGCTGACGTTACGCTTAGCTCTGCGTTTTTTATGGCGAGAAGCCAAAAGCGGTGAGCTTTCTTTAATTTTTTTTGCGCTGTTTTTAGCGGTCACTTCGGCAACCGCTATTGCCCTTTTTAGTTCACGTTTAGATGCCGCGATGCAGGATCGCTCCAATCAATTTTTAGGTGCGGATTTGCGCATCGAATCCACTACACCTATTGATGCCAAATGGCCACAGGCCGCCGCAAATCTGGGCATGCAAACGGCGACAACCGTAAATTTCCCTACCGTAGTGCTGGTGGGCGATGACATGGCCATGGCTTCGGCCAAAGCGGTTTCGGCCAATTACCCGCTTAAAAGTAAGCTTTTGGTTGAAAATGCCAAAGGCGAGGTGCAGGAGCAAAAATCAGGGCCAAAAATGGCGGAGGCCTGGGTCGAGCCTAGGCTTTTATTGCAGCTCAATGCCAAGCTGGGCGACGAGCTGGAAATAGGCCGCATTCATTTAAAAATAACAGGCATTATTCGTGAAGAAAGCGACCGCAGCGCCAGCTTTTACAGTTTTGCTCCGCGCGTGATGTTCAGTGAAAAGCATTTGCCCGCCAGTGGTTTGCTTGGCACGGGCAGCCGTATAACCTGGCGTTTGTTATTAAAAGGCGAGGAGCATCAGCTGGAACAATTTAACGCGCTGATAAAAACCCAGCCATTGGAAGCCAATCAAAAATTACAGAGTTTAGAAAGCGGCAATGAAATGCTGGCCAAACGCCTACACAGTGCGCAGCGTTATTTAGGTTTGGCGGCCATGTTGGCGGTAATTTTGGCGGCGGTGGCGGTGAGCATCAGTGCCAAGCATTATGCGCTGCGCCATTTTGATTCCAGCGCGCTGTTGCGCACTTTTGGTTTAAAACAAAATCAAGTTTGGCAAGTGTATTTGTGGCAGCTGATTTTTTTGGGTGTGTTGGCAAGCGTAGCGGGGCTGGTTTTTGCTTATGGCATACAAGAAATGCTCTTGGTGATTTTAGATAAAGTCGTACCCAAACCTTTGCCCAATGCGCCTCTGTCTGCTTGGCTTTTAGGTGGTAGCGTTGGGCTGATTAGTTTGCTGGGTTTTGCGCTGGTACACCTGATGCCACTGGCGAAAGTTTCACCTCTGCGCGTGCTGCGTCGTGATTTAGTGCCTGTGCCAATCTCGGGTTGGCTATTGCCCGTGTTTTCTTTATTTTCTTTGGCGCTGCTGTTAGTACTTTTTACGAAAGATATGTTGTTGAGCCTTTATGTATTAGGTGGTGGTGCGATTTTTGTACTTGTTTCTTTGCTGATTTTTATGGGCCTGATTGGGAAAATAAAAAAATACCTAGCCAATAAAAATCTACCGCTGACATGGCGTTTTGCATGGCAGCATTTAAGTAAAAATAGCCTATACAGTGCTGGGCAAATCATCGCTTTTTCTCTCACTATTATGGTGATGGTGTTGATTGCTACGCTGCGTCAAGATTTATTAAAAGACTGGCAGCAAAGTTTGCCCGATAACAGCCCTAATGTGTTTGCTATTAATATTCAGCCCTATGAGCTTGAGCCTGTGCAGGCTTGGCTTAATGGCAAAAAAATTGCTTTGCAAAAAGTGTTTGCAACTGTGCCAGGGCGCTTAATTGCGATTAACAATAACAGCATTGCCAATGCCGATTTTGCCAAAGATTCCAGCATTGATCGTGATTTAATTTTAACGGCCAGCGCGCAGCTGCCTGAGGG
>JAYRHO010000291.1:0-1746 GCA_041907245.1 Saccharospirillaceae bacterium | reverse complement strand
GCCGCGCCACGGCTGGACATACCGTGATAGCAGCACACCAGCAAAGGCTTGTCCTTCGCGGCCTGCGCGATAAAGTCGTTTAGGTTGCTGTTATCAACGCGTTTGGCTTGGCAAATGCGCCCCGCCTGAAAGCTCAAGGCATCACGAATATCGGCGATATTCAGCTCACCTTTTTCAACCATTGTTTTCGCATCTTTTAAACTGATTACTTTAAAACTCATTACCATTTTTCCTGTTGACCGCCGACTAGGCGATATTGTGCGCCCTGAGAAGTGGCAACAAGATTACCATCGGCACTTTGTTTGCCTAAGGCCGTGGCCGTAATTTTTACGCACTGAGTTAACGGGATAGAGGATGAGCAGGCCGCAGCGGCCAGCGTGTACATGCCACGCTCCGAAGTCGCAAGGCCAGAGCCAAGTTTGCTCAGGTCGGTGGTGTAGGCCATGTGATCGGTAAAGTAGCGCTCTTGCGCCACTAAAATATTTTGAATGGCGCTGATGCCATCACCACGGTTGCCTTTGGCAATGTATTTTTGATACTGGGGAATGGCAATAGTGGCCAGTGTAATCACAATGGCCAGCACCATGAGTAATTCGATAAGGGTAAAACCCGTTTGAAATCGTGAGGCTGTCATCGGCTTTGCTCATTGGGTAGAAAAATGGTGGTGGATTGAATGCTGCGCGCAGTTTGATCGTTATAAGTGATGGGGGCGGCATCCAACAGAATGTATTGGCGAGACTTTTGCTCTAGCCCTGTGGTGCTAAAGGCGTGCGTCAACACAGAAACACGCACAGCACGGATATTCTCTCTCCATTCTGTTGCGCTTAAATCGCCAGCACGAACGTAGCGCATCTTGTTATCTGCTCCTCTGAATGCATAAAGGGCGCGCAGGGAGTTTATGCCGCTGGCAATAACTTGCGCGCTATTGAGCGCAGCATGGCTGCTCGCACGATAGGTCACACAGCGAAGGACGTTGTTATAGCCTGCGGTGCTGGATACACCGCCGCCAGAGGTAAAATTATTCTCTACCCAATACACATCCACTATGGTTTCACCATCAGTAAGCCCTGTAATGGCCGCTCCTGCACAGTCTTGGCGGTCGGCTGGGATGCCATAATTTACATCGCTAACATAAGTACGGCGCGCGGCAATACGGTCGCTTAGGCCATTACCTGTGTTAAGGGTGCAATCTGCGCCAGCGTCAGGGGGCAAAGGGGAAGCCGAAGCGCACGCATCTGCAAAAGGCTGGATACGACTGCCTATGCCCTCTTTGGGAGAGGGGTAGCCCGCGCGCCGTAAGTTGCTTTGTAGCCAAGTTAAAATAAAACGACCATTTTCTTGCGCCTGTGCCAGCCCTTCGGACTGCAAAGCCGTGCGGTTACTGGTCAGTAAAATATTGGTTATGAAAACCACCGCTATAACACTTAATAAACCTGCGACCATCAGTTCAACGAGGGTCATACCGCGCTGGTGCTTGAATTGTTTCATGGTATTACCACCGTTGTCGTATAAGAGTCGCGATGCTGGGTGATATTCGAGCTTTTGCTGGCGTAGACCTTGTTGCCACTGGCATCGACGCCACCTGTACGCACATCCCAAGAAATGTTTAAAGTGACTTGCTTGCCATTTACGCCAACGGCAATTTTGGGGTTGGCCATAAAGTCGATAGCATCACGAAAAACGTATTCATCGCCCGCACCGTTTCTTTTGCTGCAAGCCACCTCTTTTAAATCGTAGATAGCCTGT
>JAYRHO010000290.1:0-4026 GCA_041907245.1 Saccharospirillaceae bacterium | reverse complement strand
TGAAATCAGCGCACCGCCGTAGGCCATTTCATCCACCACATGCAACAGATCGTGGCTGGCAAGATTGAGGTTATTAAGGTACTCGCGCTGCTGCGGTGCCAAAGGTGTATTGAGCAAAATATTGCCCATACCCAACACCGCATTGATGGGCGAGCGCAGGGCGTAGTCGAACTGCGTAATAAGGCTAGGCGTGATGGGGGTGTGTAACAGCGTCAAATCGGGGTTGGAGCGGTTTTGTGGCAGTAGGCTCAGTACCGCCAAACACACCAAGCTCAATAGTCCCATAGGCACAAAGTACACCACATAGGTGCTAAAGAAGTTCATCTCCAGCACGTTGTTATCGGACAGCAACACCAAGCCTACATAAAGCCCCCAAACCAAATGGCTAAAGAGCAAATAACGCTGCGCGGTAGGGGTTTTGCTGTCGTTCCAGAACAGCAATGCGGCGGCAATGAGGTTGAACAGCAGCGTAAAAAACGCCACCGAGGGCATGGTCAGCTGCGGCAGCCACCACATGATGGCTAGGCTGATCAACGGCATGGAAATACCGAGGCTAAGCAGGATCGTGCGCACCACGCGCGTCGTGCCTTTTTGAAACTCCAGCGTGGCGCTGCAAGCAAGGTGCAACAGACAAACAACGCCGAGCATAAACTCGCTGATTTTGTCGGTGCGATGCAGGCTGATGTCGCTGAAAACAGGCAAAAAGCGCATATAAGCAGGCTGTAAAATCAGAATGCTGGCGCTAAGTAGAAAAGCGATGGCCGCCAAAGGCGCACGATGCCGCCAAAACAGATAGCCAAACAGCAGTAAAGCCCCTATCAATAAACCTGAGTTCAGCCCCTGAATCAGCGCAAACTTTTGCTCTTTGAGCACATATTGGTCGCGCGAAACCAAGAAAGTATGAGCGGTAATAAGCCCCTGTGAATGAAACTGCACCAGATAAGTGGTGGTGCTTTGCCCAGGCACATTCAGAATCACACTGTGCGCCTGCATTAGACTGCCCGTTATGGCACGTTGACTGTGCGAGTCTTGAATGTGCCAATAGTCCCCCACACCGTTGAGCTGGTAAAACTCCACCAGGTCAAAGTCGCTGTCGGACAGCGTAAAGATGACTTCTTGACGGCTTTTGTAAGGGTTGGTGATGCTAAAGCGCAGCCAAAAATTGGAAGGAGAAAAGCCCAGCTTCAAAAAGTTGGAGTGCGTTGGGGTGAACAGCAGCTGTTTATCGAGCTTGGCGACCTCATCGATACTAAGGTTGCGTTCTTTGTCTTCCAGTACCGATAAATAAGAGCTTACGGCAAAGTCAAACGAGCCTTGCGTGAGCAAAATAGGGGAGTTGGCAAAGGTCGAGCAGGCCGCACACCACAGCACAATCAGGGTAAAACTACGAATGATTGACTGCGGCATGGGGCGTCCTTAATCAGCGATTGATGGCACGATAGCCGATGTCTTTGCGGCAGAACATGCCTTTCCAGCTGACTTGTTCAATCAGCTGATAAGCCTGAGCTTGAGCCTCTTTCACGCTACTGCCTAAGGCGGTCACACAAAGCACGCGGCCACCGTTAGTGACCACTTGGCCTTGAGCGTTCAGCTTAGTGCCGGCGTGGAAAATTTTACGGCCTTGGCCGTCCTCTGCGGGCAGGCTGATCACGTCACCTTTGGGGTAATCGTTGGGGTAGCCTGCGGCGGCAAGCACCACGCCCAAAGCAGGGCGGCTGTCCCATAGTGCGGTTTCGCTATTCAATTTGCCCTCTAACGCGGCCAAGCAATGCGCCACGAGGTCAGACTGCATACGCATCATAATGGGCTGAGTTTCAGGGTCGCCAAAGCGGCAGTTGTACTCAATCACCTTAGGCGCGCCTGTGTCGTCAATCATTAAGCCAGCGTACAAAAAGCCCGTGTAAGGATTGCCTTCGGCGGCCATGCCATTAACGGTGGGGTAAATCACTTCATCCATTACGCGCTGAAATACGGCATCGGTGACCACAGGCGCAGGCGAATACGCGCCCATGCCACCCGTATTGGGGCCGGTGTCGCCATCACCCACACGTTTGTGGTCTTGGCTGGTGGCCATCGGCAGGACGTTTTTACCATCCACCATCACGATAAAGGAGGCTTCTTCACCTGTAAGGAAATCTTCAATCACCACACGGCAACCCGCTTCGCCAAAGGCATTGCCAGAAAGCATGTCTTTTACGGCTTCTTCGGCTTGTGCCAAGGTTTCCGCAACAATCACGCCTTTGCCCGCAGCCAGACCGTCGGCCTTAATCACAATAGGCGCGCCTTTTTCACGCAGATAAGCCAGCGCAGGTTCAATTTCAGTAAAATTTTGATAGCCAGCGGTTGGGATGTTTTGGCGCGCTAAGAAATCTTTAGTGAAGGCTTTCGAGCCCTCCAGCTGGGCTGCGCCTTTTCTTGGGCCAAAAATCTTCAAACCTTCGGCTTCAAAAGCATCGACCACACCCGCCACCAGTGGCGCTTCAGGGCCAACAATGGTTAAGCCGATGTTTTCTTGCTGAGCGAAAGCTTTTAAACCTTCGATATCAAGCACATCAATGGCGACATTTTCCACACCCGCTTCGCGTGCGCTGCCCGCGTTGCCAGGGGCGACAAATACTTTCTCAACCAAAGGCGACTGCTTCACCTTCCATGCCAGCGCATGCTCACGACCACCAGAGCCGATAATTAAAACGTTCATAGTTCCTCGCTTGGCGCTTAGCGCAGGGCGCTAGGCGCAGTTATATCCACTTATCAACGCGCCAAGCACTTAGCACCCAGCGCTCAGCCTTTTAATGTCTGAAATGACGCATGCCAGTAAATACCATCGCAATGCCCGCTTCGTCGGCGGCGTCGATCACTTCTTGGTCGCGCATCGAGCCACCGGGCTGAATCACGGCGGTAATGCCCACGGCGGCGGCGTTGTCGATGCCGTCACGGAAGGGGAAGAAGGCATCCGAGGCCATCACTGCGCCTTTGACTTCAAGACCTGCTTGTTCGGCTTTAATGGCGGCAATGCGAGCCGAGTTCACGCGGCTCATTTGGCCTGCGCCGACGCCGACAGTCTGGCGGCCTTTAGCGTAAATAATGGCGTTGGATTTAACGAACTTGGCCACTTTCCACGCGAAAATTAAATCGTGCAGCTCTTTTTCTGTGGGGGCGCGTTTGGTGACGACTTTAAGGTCATCTACGCCGATCATGCCGTTATCGCGGTCTTGCACTAACAGGCCGCCGTTCACGCGTTTGTAGTCAAAGCCGTGGGCGCGTTCGCCGTGCCACTGTCCGCATTCCAGCAGGCGCACATTTTTCTTCGCCGCCACAATTTCTACCGCTTCAGGGCTAACTTTAGGCGCAATAATCACTTCCACGAATTGGCGCTCAACAATGGCGGCAGCGGTGTCGCCGTCCAGCTCACGGTTAAAGGCGATGATGCCGCCAAAAGCGGATTCGCTGTCGGTGGCATAGGCCAAGTCATAGGCTTTACGAATGCCGCCTTCGTCATCCGGCACCACAGCCACACCGCAAGGGTTGGCGTGTTTGACAATCACGCAGGCGGGTTTCACGAAAGATTTCACGCACTCAAGCGCGGCATCGGTATCGGCGACGTTGTTGTAAGACAGCTCTTTGCCTTGCAATTGTTTGGCGGTGGCAATCGAAGCTTCGGCGGGGTTGGCTTCCACATAGAAAGCCGCGTTTTGGTGAGGGTTTTCACCGTAGCGCATGTCTTGGGCTTTGATAAATTGGGTGTTAAAGGTGCGGGGGAATTGCACGCGCGCATCGGCGCTTAATTCGTCGGCGTCTTGATTAATAGTGCCTAGGTAGTTGGCAATCATGCCGTCGTAGGCAGAAGTATGTTCAAAGGCACGCAGCGCCAAGTGAAAGCGGGTTTTGTAACGCAGGCCGTTGACCTCTTTGAGGTCATTGAGTACGCGAGCGTAATCCTCGGTGCTGACCACAATGCCGACATAAGCATGGTTTTTAGCGGCAGAGCGCACCATGGTGGGGCCACCGATGTCGATGTTTTCAATG